>CAYOKJ010000001.1:0-4516 GCA_964404485.1 uncultured Bacteroidales bacterium
GAAAAATTGAGAAAGACTGGGATGAAATAGCTGAGCTTCTTTATAATGCCGGAATTAGTTATGAACGTGTTTTTACAAAACATAAATATCATGCAATAGAATTATCTAAAACTTACATAGAAAAAGGATATAAAAATATTATTTCTGTTGGTGGCGACGGAACCATGAATGAAGTAATAAATGGAATATTTCTTCAGAAAAAATATCCTACTACAGAAATTACTTTAGGTATGATTACTGTTGGAACAGGAAACGATTGGGCTCGTACTTATAAAATTCCTTCTGACTACAAAAAAGCCATAGAAATAATTAAAAAAGGAAAAACCTTTGTGCAAGATGCCGGAATTGTTACTTATGATGAAAATGGTGAAAGAAAAAAACGACACTTTGTAAACATTGCCGGAATGGGTTATGATGCACTCGTTGCAACCAAAACCAATGCCATGAAAGAAAAAAAGAAAGGTGGTCCTTTTGCCTATTTGTATAATCTTGTTATAGGTTTGTTTCAATATAAAAACCTACATTTAAAAATTACAATTGATGATAAACAAATTTTTAATGGGGCAGTATTTAGCTTAAGTATTGGGATTTGTAAATATAATGGCGGTGGCATAATGCAACTTCCAAACTCAATACCTGATAATGGAATTTTCGACATTACTCTTATTAAAAAAACTACTAAATTGAGAGTGATAAAAAACTTAGCAAAGTTATATGATGGAACATTTATTAAAATGAAAGAAGTTGAAACTTTTACCGGAAAAGAAATTACTGTTTCTTCCCAACCTAAAAATTTAAGTTTAATAGAAGCTGAGGGCGAATCGCTGGGTCATTCTCCTTTGCATTTTGAAATTGTCCCTAAAAGTATTAGTCTTATTGTGAATAAAATTCCAGGATAGAAACTCGCCTTTTTTATTCTTTCTGGTCAACCCAATCTCCACTTTCTTTTATCAAATTAACTAAAGCTTCAACAGCTTTTTCTTCTTCAATGTTTTTTCTTATTACCTCTTGTTTTTTATAAAGAGTGATTTTTCCTTTTCCTGCTCCAATGTAACCATAATCAGCACCTGCCATTTCACCGGGACCGTTAACTATACAACCCATTACAGCAATTTTTAAACCCTTTAAATGTTTTGTTTTACTGCTGACTTTTTCGAGAGTTGCCTGAATATTAAAAAGTGTTCTTCCACATGAAGGACATGCAATAAATTCTGTTTTACTAATCCTGACTCCTGTTGCCTGTAAAATATCATAAGAGGTTTGCACAGTATCTTCATCTGAAATATTATCATCGGTGTCTAACCATATTCCCTGACACACACCATCAAGCATAAGACCGGCATAATCAAGTGATGCTTTTATAATAAAATCTTCTTTGTTAAGATTTTTATATGAAGTTTTTACAACAACAATATTATTAGAATCTTTTATTTGCTTGTTATCAGTTTTTACTAACTGATATTTATTTCCTGATTTATCAATAAGTTTATCATCATTAAAAAACAAATCAGCTTTTGTATTTTGAGATTTAGAAATTACTAACGGGTGCTTATAATTTTTATAATTTCTAATCAGAAAAAATTCAGCTTGTGAAGTTGTTTTGCTGAACTCAACAATTTTTCTTGCAACCGGAATCTCGTATTCCGGAGCTTCGGTTAAAGAAACTCTGATAGTATCTCCTATTCCTTCTTTTAATAAAGTTCCAATACCAACAGCAGATTTAATACGACCATCTTCACTACCTCCAGCTTCGGTAACTCCAATATGTAAAGTGTATTTTAAATCCTCGGCAAGCATACGTTCAACCATTAAACGGTTGGCTTTTATCATAGCTTTGGCATTACTCGATTTTAATGATAAAACAAGATTTTCAAAACCATAAGACTTACAAATATTGGCAAATTCCATTGCAGACTCAACCATTCCTTCGGGTGTGTTTCCATATCTGTTTAAAATTCTATCCGATAAGGAGCCGTGATTTACACCAATTCTTATTGCAGTTCCGTTTTCTTTACAGATTTTGAGAAGTGGTAATAATCTTTCTTTGATCTTTTCTAATTCTTGCTGATATTCGTTTTCTGTATAGTTTTTATTTGTTTTTTTATCAACATAATTACCTGGATTGATCCTAACTTTTTCGATAATGCCGGCAGCGGTTTCGGCAGCTTTTGGATTAAAATGAATATCTGCAATCAACGGAGTTGTGTATCCTCTTTTTCTTAACTCATCCTTAATATTCTGTAGGTTTTCGGCAGCTTTAACATTTTGAGCAGTAACCCTCACCAGTTCGCATCCTGCATCAATCATTAGTATTGATTGCTCCACAGTAGCATGGGTATCCATTGTGTCTGTATTGGTCATTGATTGTATCCTTACCGGATTTTTACCACCAATTATAAGATTACCAACTTTTACTTCATTGCTAAGAAAGGAAACAATATTATTATTCATAATTATCAAACACTATTTAATTTTTTCTAATCCTAATTTGGCAGATTCATCAACAGGATTATACAAAAGAGCTTTTTGAAACAAGACTTTAGCTTCACGTAATTTCCCCAATCTGAAATTAGTCCAGCCAAACATATTCATCGCATCATAATCAAAAGGGTACATGTTTATAATTTTTTCAAAATAAGCATAGGCTTTTGTGTAATTCTCACGACCATAATAAATTGCACCTAAACGATAGTTTGCTGTATAATTCATTTGATCAATTTTCAAAATATCATAATATGTATTTATTACCTCAGTAAGGTTTCCCATTGCATAAACCGGAAGTACTAAACCAAGTTTTGCTTCAATAGAATAAGGCATTAGCTTTACCGCTTTACGATAATAACTTGCCGATTCTTTGTACATTCCTGCATTGTATTTAAGCCAACCTAATCGTAGGTTTATTTCGTAAGAATCTTCATTGTAAAACTTTTTAATAGTTTCTGTAGCTTGAGTGTATTTACCTTCAGCTTCTTGTTTGTAACTTTCGGAAAATGCTTCGAGTGTGGGTTCAAAATTTTGTGCAAAAGCATTGCTGCCAATAAAAAAAAGCAATGCAAAAATCAAAATTTTTATTCTTTTTAAAAAATCCATGATATACCTCCTATTATATAATTTGTTGTAAAATTAAAAGAATTTATAATATATTCGTCTTCTGTAAAATATGCAATACTGTTATCTTCTCTTTTCATAAACCTATACTTCGCATAAAATATAAGGTTTTTGTTAATTTTAAAATTTATTAATGCTTCCGCTTTTTCAGTAATTCTGTCAGGGTTGTTATAAATAATAAAACCATTTTTCTCTTGGTAGTTATTTAAATTCCCAATAGTATACGATACATCAATCCACACACTACTGCTAAACGACAAAGAAAGGTGAGGTTCAATAATTATTTCCGAAATTGAAGGTTCTTCCTGTTTTTCTGCTTGTTGATAGGAAACAAATTTTATTCCGGGAACAAATTTATAATTACCGAAAGGCAACCATGAAATATCAAAATCTAATTGTGTTTGATTGTATTGATTTATTTTAGAATAGCTAATGCCTGCCTGCCAATAAAACTTATTATAAAAATTACCAATACCTGCTAATAATAAATAATCAATAAATTCTGTTTTAGGTTTAGTAATAGAGTATTCATAATCTTCATATTTCATTACCGGTTTGTTGAAGGATACTGACAAGGTATGCAATGCAAAATAAAGATTTAATCCATTAGGAAAAGTGTAATTTGAATTTAAATAATAATCGGTTTGTAAAGCAGAATAATCAAATATTGAATCACCATCCGGTAAACAAAATTTAATTTTGTTATCAATATTGAATTTGCTTATTCCATGATAAATTGAAAATTCGTCAGAAAAAACATGTGTTAAGCCAAAATGAAAATATTTTGTGTTTCCAATAAATTTTGTCTCACTGTAAATATCTTCTTCTTCCAAATTAAATTTATCCTGGTTTTTGTCAAAATTTTCTGAAAGATTTATTCCTGCTTCGATTTTTGCCAAATTGAAAATTCTGTTTTTCAATGGTGAGATATGTTTTTTATTTTTCACAAGCATTTTTTCATAAACATTTTTGGCAAGAGTATACTGAAAGGTGTATTTATAACAATAGAAAAGATACTCTTTTGCTATTGGATCTGTCACATTAAATTCAACTGCTTTTTTAAAATGTTTAATCGCTTTTAGATAATTTCCAGTCTCAAAATATGCAGAACCTAATCGCATTCTCAAATAATAATAATCTACTTCATCGAAATCAATATTTGATTTTGAATACTTAATTAGACCGGTCCAGTCCTTAGCTATATAATAGTCGTAGCTTTTTATATCAACATCAGAATACGATTGAGCAACACCAAAATTTAGTATCATAAAAAATATTACTGAAAGAATTATTTTCTTCTTGTTCATTTAAGTTTTATTGTTGCAACAACTATTTTGTTTCCCTCTTTTATTTTTAATTTTTCAATGTTGTTGTTTATAATTTTTATATCAAAATCAATTTTTCTGTA
>CAYOKJ010000001.1:4616-74134 GCA_964404485.1 uncultured Bacteroidales bacterium
TTAATTTTTCAATGTTGTTGTTTATAATTTTTATATCAAAATCAATTTTTCTGTATGTTTTCTTTATTCTTTTCAGAGATACATTACTTTTTATTTCTATTAAGGTTTTTGAAAAATCATCTGATTTGCGAACAAATTTTAAAGAATACTTTGCATGTAGAAATGTAAAAAATGGAGCTACAAAATCTTGTAATATTTTCTGTGTTCGATTTTTCAATATACTTAACGGAAGATTGTCAACAATATTCATTTCTTTGTAATACCCTAACGGCACTTTAAACAATGCAATGTAAAAATAAAATAACAAGCTGTTTTTATCGCCCGAGAAATGTGTAAAATAATGAATATTATCATTATTTATAAAAAAAGCTTTTGATTTTGTATTCTTACAATAGAAATAAATATTATTGTACATATCGGTTTGAACTTCCCATGAAAGTTGAAATTTACTACCGTTATGTTTTGTCACTTCCACATTAAAAATTTGACCAGTAACAAAATTGAAAGCAGATTTTAGATTTTCATTTATTACAATGTCAGAAATTTTTTCATCTTTTTTTGGAATTGAATATGATGAAAAAGAGTATTTTTTATCTTTGGTAGAGATAAAATTAGCTATTGGGTAAAAAATTGTTTTTGATGCAATATAAGGAGTCGATTGCATTTGAAAATGTAAGTGAGGATAAGCTGAACGCCCCGAATTACCGCAATAAGCCAGTATTTCTCCTTTTTCAACATAATCACCTGTTTTAACTTTTGAGCTATTTTTTTTCAGATGAGAAAGCTTGGAATATAATCCATCCAAGTGTTTTATTATAATTGTGTTTCCCCAGTTATTTTCGATGTTAACATCCCCAATTAAATTATCTTCAATTTTATCAACAATATTAAGTACAGTACCTGCAGCAGGAGCAACAACCGGTTTGTTATAACAATAATAATCTCTTTTGCTTTCTCCTAAAGACGTAAATTGATCTCCTGCATTATCAGTAATAATGAAATCAAGTGCATGTTGCCATTCTTCTTTATGTGTGTATTCACCATTATAAGATTGTGATATAGTCCATTCACCCAATACAGGAACTCTAATTGATAAATATTTGTTATGATAAAATCTTTCAGAACTATTATTCTGATAGTATAAATTCAATTCCGGTTTAAAGAGTTGCATACTGGTTATTGCAGGTTTTCTGTTAAAACGAACACGCCAAAGAAGGATATAAAAAAACATCACAACCACAACATTAAAAGCCAAAGAGTAAACCGGCAACTGAACTATGTTCAAAATAACAGCACTTCCTGAAATAAATAATGAAATTAACGGAGTCAATAATACAACCCAAAGAAAAGAATATTTGGAAGGAATAATTAAAAATCCTCCCATCGCAATAGCAGTAAGTATATAATTAAATCCAATGTAATTATAATTTAACTCATCGATATTTGCTCCGATAAAATCGTAAAAAAAATATGCTGAGAAAAAACCTATCAACGAAAGTAAAAACGATATACGTGAATAAACAAATAATGCAATAGCTATAATTATCCCGGCAAGGATATTATACTGGAAAAATATTGCGCCGAGAGATTTAAAATATATTACAAAAGATTCGGAAAAGGGCAGAGTATTTAGCCATTTATAAACAATTACAAAAAATGAGCCTCCCCAATTTTGTATGTCGTTCAGAATATAAATTCCTCGTTCACTAATATTTAATGCGTCGTATTGTCGTGTGGCGAGAGTAATAATCCAAATGGAAAACAAAAAGGGAAATGTCAAATACGGGATTCCGTATTTTTGAAAAAACCCTTCAATTGAAACAGTAAACAACAATGTAAGTAAAGCCGCAAAAGCAAGAATAATATAAAGTTCGAGAGAAGGTTGAAACTGAATTCCAAGACCTAATCCAACCAAAAGAGAATTAAACCCATAGTAACCCGATATTATCTTTTTTGAATTTAATCCAATTAAATAAGCAGTTAAACTTGTAACAATAGTAGCAAATAAACCGGCTATTCCTGTATAAAAATCCAGAAAAGTGACTAAAAGCAATACCGTTGCAAATAAATTATTTTTTCCAAAAAATACCAGCGAATAGCTATGTAAAACACTCTCTAAAAAATTAGGAAAAACCGATTTAATTTTCTTTACCATTTCTTTTGTTGCAATTATATAGCTATAAAATATTTTCTTTGTAAAATGTATGAGTTATCAAATTTGCCACAGATTCACAGAGAATTTTAAAAAATAATTTAATAAATCTGTGGCTTATTTTTTTCAGTATTAAAGATTAATTTATCACACAGATTCTATAGCTCAAATTTCTTTAAATGCTCAGGCAATTTTTCAAGTTGTTTTATTGTTTCCAAAGTTTCATTTTCACGGATAATATGAGTTCTGCCTTTTTCATCAATTAAAACAACTTTTGGCCGCATAGTAATAAACTGCATCCATTGCGTCATATTGTATGCTCCCGCATAATGAACAACAAAATTATCGCCGATATTCAGTAAAGGTAATTCAACATTTTCGCGTAACACATCAATATTCATACAAAGCGGTCCATACAATGCTGTTGGTTCAGTAAAGTCAGTCATTTCCTGTGCAGGACTGATTTTGTGATCGTACCAAAAAGAAGTGAACAAAAGATTAACTCCAATATCTGCAATAGTAGCACGCTGTCCTGAGCTAAGGCGTTTATTTGCAAGAACAGTTCCTAATAAATATCCTGCTTCATCAATTAAAGCTCGACCTGTTTCGAGAATCAAAACCGGAAGTTCTTCAGTAGAATAGTGTGCACTTAGCAAAGCAGAAGTGATACTTTCGGCAAAATCATCAATTGAAGGAGAAGTATCAATACCTGGCATATAAATGCCTTTTAAAGAATTTGTGCTGGCAAATCCACCTCCCATATCAATATATTTAATATTATGAGAAAATTTCTTTTTTAAACCCAAAGCAAGATCAGAGAGTTTTTGTGCCGCAATTTTGTATGCATTTGGAGCCAGCATAAATGTTCCGATATGGGTGTGAAGACCAATTAAATCCAATTTTCCGGAATGCATAATTTTATTTAAGGCTTCCCATGCTTGTCCATTTTCATAATTAAAACCAAATCTATCCCACATTGGATAAATTCCGGTATCCATATTTACTCTGATAGCAACTTTTGGACGAATATTTATCTTCTCCGTTATTTTCAAAATCAGATACAATTCATCAATATTATCAATATGAATTAATGATTCATTATTGATAGCTTTTATTAAATCTGCTTCGGTTTTTGCAGGACCATTAAAAATAATTTTACTTCCTTCTACGCCAAGTTCAATAGCTTTATCATATTCAAAACCAGAAACAACTTCTGCCCAACTTCCTTCCTGATGATAAATACTGCACACGGCATCAAGATAATTTGTTTTGTACGACCAAGCCATTTGTATTTTTGGGTAGCGTGTATTAAAAGCTTGTTTTGTTGCCTGATATTTCTCACGCATTTGCTTTTCTGAAATCACAAATAATGGTGAGCCAAATTCTTCCAACATACTTTTTACACTCACACTATCAATATGAGAAACAATATCTGGTTTTTCGGGTCTGCCAAATTTCCCGGGAATTCCTGTTATTAATTGTTTTATTATCGGTCTTTCGTATTTTTTCTTTTCCATAACTTTAATTTTTTTATGATTCACCATTTATCGAAAACATCTCAAATTCCTCTTTGTCAATAATCATATCCATAGAATAACGAATAAAGATTTTTCCAACTTTATAATTTTTGTAAGGAGAGACTTTATTACCGAGAGCAAGATTTACCAGTGCTTCGGGAATATTTTGCCCAGCTCCGATAGCGAGATATACCCATGCCGGAATACGAGGATTAATTTCTATCATATAATAATCATTCTCTTTATCTTTAATCAATTCAAGCTCAAAACCACCTCTCCATTTTGTTTGACTAATAAACTTATTTGTCAATTCAATTAGTCTGGGTTCTTCTAATGAAATTCCAGCCCATCCTTTTCCTTTATCTGTAATAAAAAGTTTTCGTATTGGTACAGCTGAAATAGTATTTCCTTTTCCATCACCCAAGCCTGTAACATTATATTCTGTTCCGTTTACAAATTGCTGAACAATTACCGGAAGTCCCCATTTAGCACTAATTTTATTATAATAATTACTTGCTTGCTCAACGGTATATGCTACGTAAGCATCATACCATTTTCCCTTTATCAAAATAGGATATTCAAAATCGTCCATTATTTTATAAAAATCAGAAAAACTATTTAAGACTTCGCTTTTAGGCGTTTTAATACCATATTTTTTTCCGAATTTTGGCAGATTCATTTTGTGTCTTTCTTCAAACTGCTCATAAGTTGGAAGAAACAATTTTATTCCAAATTTATTTAGTGAAGGCTCTAACTTCATAAAAGAATATAGTTCCGAATCAAAGTTTGGAATAATTATCTGGAGGTTTTCTTTTTCATTAATATATTTTAGCCGTTCAAGTAATTTTTCTGTTCCGGATTGTGGATATGGAATTTGGTAGGTTTTGTCAATTAAATCGTGCATATAAATTGCCGGCTCAAGATTTTCATAAGAAAGACCAATAATCTTTACATCAAATGATTCTGCCTCACGGAGACCTCTTATTACCGATACACCAGGTCCAGGACTGTCAACATTATTCAAGCCCGAAACAGCTATTGTAATTATTTTTTTAGGCATCTTTTTCAATTATATTATGATTTCTTAACAAATAACCAAAATCTAAAATATCCTTTTCAACAGTAATATCATCAACTTCATATTCTTCAGTTATTAATTCTGATATTTTAGATATGGGTTTTTCTTCTCTCAATAACTTAATAATCAATATTCCAATTTGATTAACAGTAAACGATTCGCCGGTTGAAGGATTAAAAAGTAATCCTTTTTCGTTAATGGCAATGTTTTTATTTATTTTCATGTGATTAATATTTAATGACTTATGATAAATTTATTTTTGTTGATTATCTTTCCTTCGGAAATTATTTGATACAAATATAATCCTGTAGGAAATGTTTGTGTATTTAAAATGAATTCCTTTTTGTCTCCGGAAATATTATGTGTTTTAAGTATTTGTCCTTTAACATCAAAAATTAATATTTCGGCTTTTTGATTATCATCTAATGAAAAAGGAATATGTATTTTATTATTTGATGGAACAGGATATGCATTTAACGGTAATGAATTATCAACATCTGAAATAATTAAGTTCGATGATAAATTATAAATTCTGGTCTCTTCAAAATATGGATAAGCTGAATAATCATAAACATAAATTAATAATTTATTATTATTATTATCTTCGCTAACATTAACAATTGTTGCATATAAAGCACCTTCAACCATTAATATTTCGCTTCCATCATCATTAATTATTCTTGTAGTATATGTATAATATAAATTAACTTCATCGTATGAATAATACACATAACAAAGTTCTAAGCCATCATCAGTATCAAAAGTATGATTAGTAACATATTTTAAATCATAAAGATATTGCCCATCAGGAACCTCAAGGTAAATGCTGGCATAGAGGGTATGGTCGAGATTATAAACTTTACACATATTGTTTAAATCATCCATTTCATAATATTTATAACCTTCGCCATCAATCAGTGTTATTGATGAACTATTATTATAAACTTGTTCAAGTTCTATCTGAGCTTGAATTGAAGTAAATGTTAAAATCGTAATAATTAGAATTAATGCTTTTTTCATTTTGAAGTAATATTTATTAATAATTAATTGTAAAATTATATTTTAGTTTACAAAGTACAGAAATTTAAAATTTTAAATAGTTACAAAATTCAATATTTGTTTTATAAAATTCTATGGTCTATAAAAACATGTTTTTCTTAGTTCTTTTAATTTTATATTTGTTATAAACAAAAGCCATAAAAGATATTAAAGCTAATATTACTAAAAACCAAAGTTCAGAGTAAAATAAGCTTTGTGTTCGATAAATAGCAGTTGCTATGTTTCCAATAATTATCCATTGTAAAATATAAACCACAGTAATATTTCGACCCAAAAATCTGATATATTTATCAATGATATTTTTATGAATTTTATTGTAAAATTTGTTTGTGAACAAGACTATCGTCAACAAAAATGAAACTGCCCACAAAAAGAAAAATAAATTATGATGATAATATTCTGATAAATTAATGCTAATCTTAAATCCAAATAATATTCCGCCAACAATAGCAATAACAGTAATACTAAGCATTAAAACATGAATTAAATTAATTTTGTTTGCATACATTTTCTTTGCATAAAAGAAAGCCACACCAATTAAAGTGTATGAAAACCATGGAAACACAGGAAAATATGACCAATGATAAGTTCCCCAGAAAAATGCCTGCAGATATTTTATTGCCTGGTAATCAGTTTTAATATCCTGCAAATACGAACCTATTAAAGCAATTAAAATTGCAATTGCAAAATATTGTAAAGATGTTTTTACACGCAATTTTATTAATAATGATAATAAAATTAAACTAAGTCCTGCAGAGGGCAAAATATCAACACTAAAAACATATGGCCATGGATTAATCTGAAATGTGCCATTTATTATTTTTATCAGAAGATGAAAGTTTAATCCAATGTTTAACAAAAAACCTATTATTATCAATTTTATTCCACGTATGGCAATATATGCTGAATTCTTTCCTGTATATATTATAAAGTATCCCATTAATGCCATAAATAAAGGAGCAACAGGAACACCTCCCAAAAACAATGATATTTTTCCCGGGATACTGTAATACACCTGTGATTTTGCAAATAATTCAGTTATATGAATCTGCATCATAAAAAAGATTGCAACCCCTTTTAAAAAATCAGGTATGGGCTCTCGGTTCATTTATCTTTATTCAAGTTAATTATAAATTATTTTAAAATATAAACACTAAAATAACGCTAGATCATTTATTAAAGTTTATAATATTTTCGGAAAAGATTATAAAATTCGCTAAAATAATTGTTTAAAAACGAGAAAATTATTAGTAATGATTAATTATTCACTAAGTTTTTCAAGTGGTATTCTTAAATGATAATTTTCTTTTTTATATTCGGAAACGGTTATTCCTGTGATACTTTTAAATTGTGTTGAAAGATATTGAACACTACTATATTCCATTTGAAAAGCAATTTCGCTAAGTGTTAATTCATCATTTTCCAATAATTCTTTTACTTTTTCTATTTTATTAAGTATGATATATTTTTCAAGAGTTATATTCTCATAATTTGAAAAGACAGCTGATAAATGCTGATATGAATATGCCAGTTTATCAACAAGATAATCTGAATTTCGAATAATAGAACTTTTATATCCTGAGTAATGAATTAATTCGATAACAGCAATTTTAATTTTTTCAATTAGCTGTTGATCTTTATCTTTAATTACAGGAAATCCAATAGTATTAAAAATATTAACAATTGCTTCCTCTTTAATTTTAGTTTCATCCCAGCTTAAGCGAACTTCACCAAGAATAATATGCCCAATTTCCACCTTAATATTTTGTAGTTGCAATCTAATAAGCTTAAAACAACATGAACTATTCATGTTTTTCAGATAAAAGATTTTAGTTTTTATGGTATTGGGTTTTTCGTTCAAATTCTTAATTATTTAATTACTAAATATTCAAAATTCAAAAAAAATAACGTTTAAAATATTTTTTATCAATCCTTTAAAACTCAAAAATAACTCTTGCTATTAAAAATAAGCCGAAAAGAACCAAACCAACACCTGCTGCTTTATTAATAATATTCATAATTTTTGGGGTCAGGAATTTTTTAATTTTATAGGAGCCAAAGCATTTAAGAATATCGGTTAGTAAAACTGTGAGTAAAGTAGTGGCAAAAAACAACACAAGAAAAGAAACATCATCGCTATATTTTGCAGTAACTCCAACAACAACTCCCATCCAAAAAATCCAAACAAAAGGATTAGCAATATTTAGAAAAAACCCTTTTAAAAAATATGTTATTGGGTTTGGTTTATTATGAAATTCCTTAGCATTTTCATCATGCATTTTAACTTTTCGGGTATAAGTAACAATCCCAAAAATAATAAGAATTGCCCCACTGGCTATTCCAAAAGCTAAATGATTAGCAGGTTCGTTAATAATGTTTATTGCCCCAAGGAAACTTAATGTTACTAATGTAACATCACTTAAAAATATACCTATTGCAAGAATAACTCCCGACCAGAATCCTCTGTGCATACTTGTTTGAATAATTGCAAAAAATGCAGGTCCAAAACCAAAAAATATTGCAAGAGTAAAACCAAGAATTACGCCTTCATAAATTGGAGTTATCATATTTTTTTGTAAAAGTTATATTTTATTATTTACTAAAGAATGCCTAAAGTTTGGAGTGCCTAAAATGCCTAATCCCGATAGCTATCGGGATAGCTTTATGCCAAATTATTATAAAAATGGCAAGTATTTTATCAACTTTAGTTCACTCTAAACTTTAGTTCACTCTAAGTACTTATTTATTCTCCTGATACTTCTCAAGATATTCTTCCCACTCAGTTAATTTTTCGTTTTTCATTACCCTTGGAAATTTGTTAGCTCCACCAACTTTTCCATGTTCTTCCATCCAATTATAAAAAACCTCTGATGGATATATTTCAACAAAAACTTCTTTAATTGCTTCTAATCTTTCTACTCTGTAATCATCATTGAGTATATTCAGGTATTTATCAATTTTATTTCGAGCTACTTCAGGATCAATTTTATCATTAGTACCGAGAAACCATTTATGAGCAAATAAAGAATCATGACTTATACCACCAACAGTAAACTCAGTAATTTCAACATTAAGCTCATCTTGTAGCATTTTTACTGCTCTATTCATATTTTCCTGTGAAAGATGCTCTCCACAAATACTCAAAAAATGTTTTGTTCGTCCGGTAATTATTATCTCGTAGTATTCTTTTGAAACAAATTTTATTGTATCACCAATTAAATACCGCCATGCTCCGGCACATGTTGAAAGCATTACCGCATATTCTTTATTTTCTTCAACTTCGTCGATAGTAAACGTTTCAGGATTGCTTTTAATATTTCCTTCTGAATCAAAATTGTCATCATTAAAAGGAACAAATTCATAAAATAAACCATTGTCAACCACAATTTGCATATTTCGATTATTTGGTTGCATCTGAAAAGCAATAAATCCTTCCGAAGCCAGATAAGACTCATTATAACGAATTGGTCTTGCCAATAATTTTTCGAAACTTTTGATGTATGGATCAAATGCTACACCACTATGAACATATACTGACAAATTTGGCCAGATATCGTGAATAGTATCAACATTATAATATTCTATAATTTTTTCCATAATTATCTGTATCCATGCAGGAACTCCAACAATTACTCCAATATCCCAGTTTTTGGCATTTTTAACAATTTCATCAAGTTTTGTTTGCCAATTACGTTCTTTCGAAATTCGCCTTCCTGGCTTATAAAAATGTTGAAACCAAAATGGAATATTTCCAGCTGAGATACCAGAAAGATCACCTTCATAATAAGTTCCGTTATAATTCAAATGAGTGCTTCCTCCAATCATTAATATTCCTTTGTGATAAAAATCTAATGGAAAATCATAGCGAACCATAGAAACCAATTGCCTGATGCTGGTTCTCTTAATTGCACGTATCATGTCTGAAGTTACGGGAATTTGTTTACTCGAAGCTTCTGATGTACCGGAAGTTAATGCAAAATATTTTACTTTGCCCGGCCAGCTAACGTAAGATTCACCGTTAAGTGCACGATACCACCAATTTTGAAACATTGAATTATAATCGAAAACAGGAACACTCTCTTTAAAAGCTTTTATCTTACAATCGCTGTTTAATATTTCATGGAACTTATAGTGTTCACCAAATGCAGTATATTGAGCTTTCCGGAGTAGTTTTATTAACACTTTTTCCTGAGCTTTAAAACTATTCTTTTTGCTCTTTTTTTCAATTGGGAAATTCCGCAATTCGTAAGCTTTTTTTATTATCGACCCTATTATTGGCATAAATTGACACTTGTTTTTTGGAAGGTGTAAATTTAATAAATTTTTAGTTATTTTTATATATTAATATAGTTCTACTGAAATTTAAATGGTAACATTATTTTATGATTCAACTAATAAATTAATTTATAATGATTAAATGATTGAATAATTAAATGATTAAATGATTAAATCTTTGATAATAAATAGCTTAAAAATTATGACATTGGTTTTTTTCATTTGAAAACTTTTTTTATTTTAGCATTCTAACATTTAATCATTTTCGCATTTGTTAATACTTGTATGAAAATAAAACTACTAAGATTTTTTAAATTTTTGGGAATAATTATTTCCGTTATTATTGTTTTGCTTGTAAGCTTTGTGGCTTATATTTCTATCACAGATTATAAGCCTGCCAAAATGGAAAATGTTTCGTTAAACGGAAATAAATCTGAAAACATTTCTATGCCGGAAGAACTTTCTTTTATTAGCTGGAATATTGGTTATTGCGGTCTTGGCGAAGATATGGATTTCTTTTATGAAGGCGGAAAAATGGTCAGACCTGATGAAAATAATTTTAATAAATACCTTAACGGGATTGAAAAGGTTCTAAAATCAGTTGATAGTGTTGATTTTGTTCTTTTGCAGGAAGTTGATGAATATTCGAAAAGAAGTTATTACATTGATCAAACTAAAATATTATCTTCTATTTTTTCGGGATATACTTCAATAATGGTAAAAAATTACGATGTTAAGTTTGTCCCTGTCCCACTTACTTCACCCATGGGAAGAGTGAAAGGAGGAATAATGACTTTGTCGAAATATAATCCAGCTGAAGCAATACGTTTTGCTTATCCATTAATTACTTCGTGGCCAAATAGCCTTTTTATGTTAGACAGATGTTTTCTGGTTTATAAATTTAAGCTTAAAAACAAAAAAGAATTAATTGTAGTTAATACACACAACTCGTTTTTTGTTAAAAAAGAAGGTCCAAGAAATGCCGAATTAAATGTCTTGAAAAATTACCTGCTCAAAGAATCGGCGAAAGGAAATTATATAATTTGCGGTGGCGACTGGAATCAAAACCCACCAAACTTCGAAACTGATAAATTCTTATCGGGAGATGTTTTTGAAAAGACTTTTATGCAAATAAAAAAAGATTTTATGCCTGAAGATTGGACATGGGCGTATGATTCTGATTATCCGACTAACCGCAATGTTCAGTCTCCATATACAAAAGGCAAAACAAAAACCACGCTTATCGACTATTTTCTTACTTCACCAAATATTGAAGTATTGGAAGTAAAAACCATCCCGATTGATTTTGAATTTTCCGATCATCAACCGGTTTATATGAGGGTAAAAATGAGAATGGAATAATGGAATATCCACACGGATTCCCCCTTCCCAACCTTCCCCCAAAAGGGGAAGGAGTTACATTGAGTAAGATTTCTAACTTATTGTTCTTCGTATTTCTTTGAATAACATTTTTATTAATCTCTAATTCTATTTTATGTTTATTCGAGCATTCGCAGCTATTTATTTTATTTGCGGATTTTTGATGTCCTTTAAGGGAAGTTCTAAAAATAGTGAAGTTCGAGGCACAAGAAATTTTAACACCGGAGTCCGTACGGATGAGGATTTTAAAATTTTGAAGCAACGAAGAAATTTGCATTTTTAGAACCTCCCTTAAACAAAAAACATCTCCGCAGCAATCCCATCAGCAAATAGCTTTCCATCTTCGCTTAAAACAAAAGAATTTTCGTTTTTAATCATCATTTTTTTTGCAAGATATTTTTCTGATGATTTAATAAAAAACTCCAAATATTTTTCTCCAAAATTATTTTTTATATGTCTGGTATCGCAACCCCAAATTGTTCGTAGTGCTGTTAAAACGTATTCGTTATATTGTTGGTCTTTTGTAAGAATTTCCTTTTCAAAAATAATATTATTGTTGTTTATTAATTCTATATATTTTGTGATATTCGAAATATTCCACTGTCGTGAAATGCCATTAAAAGAATGAGCCGAAGGTCCAAATCCAAGGTAGTTTTTGCCAAGCCAGTAATTGGTGTTATGTTTAGAAAAATATCCTTTTTTGGCAAAATTTGAAATTTCGTAATGAATAAAATTATAATTTTTGCTTCTGTCAAGTAGAATTTTATACTGTTCAATACTTTTATTTTCATCGGGTTGACTGAGTTTTTGTTTTTTTATTTGATGATGAAGAATAGTTTTTCGTTCAACAGTAAGCGAGTAGGCGGAGAGATGTGGAATACGAAAAGAAAAAAACTTTTCAAGGTTTTGTTCCCACATTTTATTTGTTGAAGTAGGAATTCCATAAATAAGATCAATGGTTAAATTTTCGAAGCCTGAATCTTGCAGATACTTTAAGGCATTTTCGGCCTGGTCTGTATCATGAGTTCTGTCTAAATAATTTAAATCTTCTTGAAAAAAAGATTGTATTCCAATGCTAAGACGATTAACAGAAGATTTTTTTAGTTCATTTATTTTTTGTTTACTCAAATCATCAGGATTGCTTTCGAGAGTAATTTCAGGATTATTAATGATGTTGTAAAACTTATGTAGCTGCTCAATAATTACTGAGATTTCTGAAACCGACAATAAAGAAGGTGTTCCTCCTCCAAAATAAATTGTGTTAATAAGTTCGTTTTTTAGATAATCTCTTTGAGTTTCAATTTCAATTTTCAGAGACTCCAAAAAAGCATTTTTGTGTTTCAAAGAAGCTACAGAAAAGAAATTGCAATAATTGCATTTCTTTTTACAGAACGGAATATGAATATAAATACCTGCCATTGTTTGTTTTTCAAAATTACATTTAATTTATGGATAGGAGCATTTAAAGTGACTTAAGATGAAGATGCCTTAAGTTTGGTAATTTGGAGTATTTTTGTGAAAATTTATAAAATCATCTACTCTCATTAAATGAAAATAAAATCATCAATAGAAGAAATAATCCAAAAACAAAGCGAATATTTTAAAACAGGAGTTACAAGACCTGTTTCTTTCAGAATCAGGCAATTAAAAATATTAAAAGAGCTGATTAAAGAAAATGAAAAAGCTATTTCCGGGGCACTTTTTGCTGATTTCAAAAAATGTGAATTTGAAAGTTTTGCCACAGAAATTGGAATGGTTTTACTTGATATTTCTCATACAATCAAACATCTTAAAAAATGGGCAAGACCAAAACATATAAGAGCAAGCCTTGCAAATTTTCCAAGCAGCGATAGTATTCATTTCGATCCTTATGGAGTTTGTCTTATTATTTCTCCATGGAATTATCCTTTTCAGTTATTGATTGGTCCAATGATTGGAGCTATTAGTGGCGGAAATACAATTGTTATTAAACCGTCAGAACTAACTCCCAACACAAGTAAGTTGATGAATGAAATTATTTCCGGCAACTTTAAAAAAGAATATATTTCTGTTGTTGAGGGTGGGGTAGAAGAAACAACTTTATTACTTAAACAAAAATTTGATAAAATATTTTTTACAGGAAGTGTTTCTGTTGGAAGAATAGTTAATCAGGCAGCTGCAAAAAATCTTATTCCTGTTACTTTGGAATTAGGAGGAAAAAGTCCGTGTATTGTTGACGAAACTGCAAAACTTAAACTAACTGCAAAAAGAATTGCCTGGGGAAAATTTCTTAATGCAGGACAAACCTGCATTGCTCCCGACTATATTTATATTCATGAAAATGTAAAAAACAGTTTATTGAACACCTTAAACAAGCAATAAAAAATCTTTATGGTGATGATCCGAAAAGATCAGAAGACTTTCCACGGATTATTAATGAAAGAAATTATAATCGTTTGTCAGAGATGATAAACCCGGATAAATTAATTATTGGAGGAGAAACCAGCAAAGATGAGCTGTACATTGCTCCAAGTGTTTTGACAAATGTAAGTTGGGAAGATAAAGTTATGGAAGATGAAATTTTCGGTCCTATATTACCTATGCTTTCTTTTAATAATCTTGAAGATGTTATCAACGAATTAAATAAACATCCTGAACCACTGGCGATGTATATTTTCAGTCATAATAAAAAGCAAGTTAAACAGCTTATAGAAAATACATCTTCGGGTGGTTTTTGTGTAAACGAAACTGTTTCGCATTTTGTAAATCTTAATATGCCTTTTGGTGGAGTTGGAAACAGCGGAATTGGAAATTATCATGGGAAGTATAGTTTCAGGTGTTTTACTCACGAGAAAAGTGTGTTAAAGAAATCTACTAAATTTGATCTTGCTTTGCGTTATCCACCATATAAAACCAAGGTAAAAATTTTACGAAGAGTTTATAAAATTTTACAGAGTTTATAAAAGAAAAAGGCTTATGAAAAATATTTTCACAAGCCTTTTTTCATTATAAAAAATTATAAAATTATTACAAAATAATAAACTTTTTCCTGACAATCACAGAATCATCTGTCAATATATTCAGAATGTAAACTCCACGAGTTAGATTAGAAATATCCACAGCATTTCCTGAATAATTATCTTGTTTTAGCATCAATTTACCTTCAACGGTATAAATTGCAAGTTGTGCATTTTTAATACCTGTAATATAAAGTTGGTCTTTAACAGGATTTGGAAATAAATTAATAAGAGGCATTGGTTGTTGTTCCGTTGTTCCAGCAAAACCTGTGTAATTGATCAAATAAGTTTTTGTTGTAATTAAATCCTCGGCATACACAATGATATTTGCAGTTCCCGGTAATTGAAACGCCTGATTTATAATAGTTAGTGCACTATCATCCATAGTTTCAACCTGGATAACAGGTTCAACAACAACTCCCAATGGAAGTATTACATCGTATTGATAAATATCGGGATCAAAACCTTCAAGTGGTACTCCGTCAAGAGTAATTTCACTTAATCTTGCCTCTGAAGAATATATGATTCCATCATAACCATAATCAGTTTGCAACATTTCTTTAGATGAATAATCCTGAATTATTACAGCTACCAGAAGATCATCATATTCTTCAACATTTGTTGAGGAAAGGTCATAATTATAAGTTAATTCAATCGGATTTTCATTTTCAAGATTCATACTGGCACCACCGGCATCAGGAAACATTTTCATCATTACGTGATGGAATTCGGTTTCGCCATTAGAACCAACATTACCTGTTGTAATCTTTTCTAAAACAATAGTAAAAATTCTTTTGGTTCCGTAAGTTTGAAAAGGTAAAATATTAGTTGTGATATCAATATCAGTTCCGTTTATCTCAAAAGATGATGCAATAAGAATATTTGATGTTAACTCACTTGCATTGTTAAATGCTGATTGTACTGCTGATGTATTTGTACCTACTTGCGAGCCATTACAGTATAAGTCGGGAACATAAGAAACCCCATAATAGCTTTTTCTAACACCACCTTCGGCAGTATAATATATATCGCCTGAACCAGGCCAGTTCATTTGATATTTTACCAGTGTAATTTCATCTTCGTGAGTTTGACACCATGGTACAAAGGAATTATTAAAACCGGTACATGGTCCACAAGTTGAACTTGTGAATTCTTCAAAGCAGGGTTTTTGTGGTATCGAATACGCAATTCGTTCAATGGTTTTTGTTAGTGTATCATTTTCTTGATTATCATCTGATATTCCATTTACACTATTAATCCACATTGTAACATCATAAGATCCGAAAGGAGATACCCACATTTGGCCAAAATTGAACTCAAATCCATCAAGAAGCTCTAAAGACAGTCCTGTAAAAGTAGAATCATATACCATTCCGGTATAAGATTGCCAGGAAACACTTACTTCGTTAATAGTAGTTGCTCCTAAATTTTTTACTACTCCTATAACCTCTTCCGGACCGGAAACAGGACTCGGAATCATTATATTTGACATTTGACCATCAAGGTTTGGTGGATTAAACAATACAACATCATCAATATACCAATTATTAATATTTCCTAAATCTCCGGTAACATAAAAACAAAATCTAAATTGATTAGTACCTACATTTTCATCAGCAATAATTATTTGAATTTCTTCAGGCCCCTGACTTGAGTTTGGAGAGATTTCCCAAACAGATTGCCATCCTGTAACGCCTTTTGTTGCAACACCAACAGCAGGACCAGAGCCAGAATTATCATCGTAATAATGTTTAAAAAGTAAAATTACTGTATCAACAGAGCTAAGGTCAATAACTGGGGAGATTAATCTTGCAGTACTAGTAGAATTAAATCCTTCGAAACGGGCTTCAGGAGATGATCCGCCTGCATTTGCTGTATTACCGGAAGACCAACCTGTTCCAATTGGTAATGCAATCCAACCGTCAGGAGGAACTTGTCCACTACTAAAATCTTCAGAAAGATATGTTTGACTGAAAAGGGGTATGCTAATCATTAGCACAATAAATAAACTTAAAAAATTTTTCATAATATTTTAGTTTTTGTCTAATTTTAGCTACTAATGCAAACAAAAATAGAAACTATATTCATTTTTTCCAAAAAAAAAGGTCATTTAGAAAGATTATAAATATTTCTAAATGACCTCAAAGAGATTATGAAAAAAAAATAATATTATTCTACTTCCACAAGCTCAGAAGTTTCAACTTTTATTTCTTCTGTTTTTGTTTCTTCTGCTTTTAATTTTGAGTGTTTTTCTTTAACAATAGTTAGCTCATTAATAAGATTTTGAGCTCCGGCATATTTGTCGATAATAAAAAGCACATATCTAATATCAACACATATAGTCCTTTGAAGTTCTGGCTCAAAAGCAATATCCCCACTCATGGCTTCCCAGTTTCCATCAAAAGCAAGTCCGATTAATTCGCCATTAGCATTAATAACAGGGCTTCCTGAATTTCCACCTGTAATATCATTTGTAGTAAGGAAGCAAGTTACCAATTTTCCATCTTTAGCATAAGGACCATAATCTTTCTTTTGATAAAGTTCTTTGAGTTTTTTCTCAACTATGAATTCATCGTTTTCAGGATCTTCTTTTTCCATCACACCATCAATAGTTGTAACGTAATCATAATGAACAGCATCAGCAGGATAATAATCTTGGATTGAACCATAAGACAAGCGCATTGTTGAATTTGCATCAGGATAATAAACTTTGTCCGGATTCATTTCTCTTAAACCAGCAACAAACAATCGATTACCTGAGGAAACCAGAGTTTGACTTGCACCATAGTTTCCACCAAACTTCATTAAAGTAGCAAATAATTCTTTTGATAAAATCATTGCAGGATCTTTTTTAAGCTTTTTATATTTGGGATTATCAAGAAATTCGTTAACAACAGCCGTATTAGAAAGAACTGATTTTTCAAAAACATACTTAGCTAAATCTATAAAATTACCTTTAAATTTTGCAATCATTTTTCTGAGGTATTCCGGTTGCATTTCAACAGAAGTATTTTTACAATAAAGTTCAAGCATTGCAGCCATTACTTTCATGTCAGTTGGTTCATTATAATTTTTAAAATGTCCTTCTGTGCCTGCTTTTAATTTTTCAATAGCTTTATTTATTGCTTCTTCATTTTCTTTTTTATCTTCAAGAAGACCTAATAAACCATTAAATTGACGAGTATAAGATAAAATTTCGGAGCCATTAATGGCAAAATTTGTATATATCAATGGTTTGAAATTCTCAGCCATTTGTTTGTATCCTTCGTTAATATCATTCAGAGCATTTCCATATTTAGCTTTTCTGTCAGTATCAGCATCAACCCATTTTGTAAAATTATTTTCAATAACTGTTTTTTTATCAAAAACTTTGAGTTTTTTTAAGCCTCTTGATTGTCCGATAAATAATTTCCATGCATTAGCAATTCCGGCATATTTGGAAGCATATTGAATTTTAACTTTTTTATCAACATCCATATCTTCTTTCCAGATTTCAAGTTGAGTTCCAAAAACATCAATAAGGAAAGGATAAAAATTATTCAGTTTAAACTCAATTCCCGAAGAAGTAAGAAATCTTTCTGTTCCACCAGGATATCCCCAAATCATGGTAAAGTCATCTTTTTCAAAACCGGCAATAGAAATAGGTAAATGGTGTTTTGGTTTTAAGGGAATATTTTCTTTTGAATATTTTGCAGATGATCCATCCGGTGCAGAATAAACTCTGAAAATTGAAAAATCACCTGTATGACGAGGCCACATCCAGTTGTCGGTATCTCCACCGTATTTTCCAACAGATGAAGGAGGAGCTCCTACAAAACGAACATCATCATAAGTTGTGTAAACAAACATATAATATTCATTTCCAGCAAAAAAACTTTTTACAACTGCATTGTATTTTCCGTCTTCCGAAGCAATTTTTTCATATTTACCTTTAAGTTTTCCAACTATTTCAGATCTATCAGCTTCTGACATTGTATCTGATAAAAAGGGCATGATACTGTCGGTAAGATTTTCCATTCTGATAAGAAATGAAGCTGACATATTTTTATTTGGCAATTCTTCATCATGGGTTTCAGCCCAAAAACCATTGGTTAGATAATCATGCTCTACAGTACTGTGTTTTTGAATATAGCTAAAACCACAATGGTGATTGGTGAATAAAAGTCCTTGGTCAGAAACGATTTCTCCTGTACAGAAAAATCCTTGTGCACCTCCACCGGATAAACCAACAATAGCATCTTTAAGACTTGAGTTGTTTATGCTGTAAATTTCTTCAGCAGTAAGTTGCAAGCCCATTTTCTCCATGTCAGTATAATTCAGTCGCTCAACAAACATTGGCAACCACATCCCTTCATCAGGCGGATTAAAACCATAAGAATTAATTCCAATAACAAAAAATGTTATCAATACAAATAAAAAAATTTTCATTTCAATTTTGTTTTATGACCTCTATTTTGGGTCGATTTATAATTAATTTGTTTACAAAAATAAGAAACAAAATCCCGAAAATCATAAATTTGTTATGCTTTCAGGATTTTGCAAATTAAATTACACTATTGAACTTTTCTTATTTCAACCAACAAAATAAACAGAAAAGAACTTCGCTGAAATATATTTAACCATACATATTAATTTTCTAAAATCGTGCCATAAAAACATATGACTTAAAATCACACAATTAAGAAGTATGCTTAAAATTTCAAGAGGTCTTATTTGTTCGATATCAAACAATGATTGTTCGGTAGCGAACGGCTAATTATATTTTGTGGCTGAATCTAAAATGTCATATTTTTAACAATTTAAAATTTTAGAATTCAGATTTAAAATTTATTTATTTTTCCATCTCAAATCATTATTCGTTAATCGTTATTCTTTTTTTTAATTCTTTCTGAATTTCGAACTCCGAACACCGATTAACGATTTTTGATTTTTTTTCTTAGTGAAATCCTATAACCCAAGAGTTTCAAGTCCCTGTTCGTAAATAATATCCACAGGATAAAAATTTGCTCTTTTTGGTTTTACACCTCAACCCTCAACAGATAGTTTGTTATCTAAAAACTAATATTGCTTTTGGTGGTATATATTCCAATATTTTTAATTAGTTTGTTTAATCAAAGACTTAATTTTATCCTCTTTAGTTAGTCCTGATTTAATTTGAATGTTTATTCCATCAGAAAGACCGGTTTCTACAAGTCGTTTTTCAAATTGTTGTGGGGCAACTTCCACTTCAACATAAGTTGTATCATCTTCAAATTTGAGCAAACTTTCTTTAATTGCAAGAACATTTTCGACTTTTCCAAGTACAATATCTGCATTAGCACTATAACCCGCTCTGATAAATTCATCATCCTGTAACTTTACATTAGCTTTTATCTTGAATTGTATAGCTCCATTTTCTTCAACACCTTTTGGAGAAATATGTTCAAGAGTTGCATTAAATTTTACATTTTCAATTGCGCCAATTGTCATTATAAGGGGCATACCTTCTTTTATTTTTCCTACTTCGGTTTCATCAATATTTCCTTCAAATATCATATCACTCATATCGGCAACATTTGCAATTGTAGTTCCCGGATTAAAGGTGTTACTTTCGATAACGGAATTACCAATTTTTACCGGAACATCTAGCACCATTCCATCAATTGTTGAGCGAATTATTGTGTTTGTAGGTTTTTTTGAATCTTTTGTTTGACCTTCTTTTATCAAGGCAAGATTATCTTCAGAGGCATTTTTTTCTTCGATAGCAGTATTATATATCAGTTCAAATTCCTCAAGTTGAACTTTTGCAATTACTTTATTATTGAATAATTCTTTTTGTCTTTCGAGATTTATTCTTGCATTTTTTAGATTAATCTTCGAACGTTTTAATCTTGATTCTGCATTGTTAAGATTTACCATGTTTGGAATAATTTTAACTTTTGCTATCAGGTCGCCTTTTTTAACCATCTCACCTGCCTCAACATAAAGTTCCTGAATAATTCCCGATACTTGTGGTTTAATTTCAATTTCTTTTCTCGGATCTACCGATCCGGTAGCCACAGTCTTTTTTATAATAGTTGTTTCAAATGCCATCGTGGTATCATATAGCACAGGCTTGGTTTTTGATTTATTGTATAAATAATAAATCGTGTAGCCGAATACTCCTATAATTATTACTCCGAAAAAAATCTTCAAAAATGTTTTCATTTCTATTGTTGTTTAAAATGTATATATTATTTTAATTATTCTGTTTTTTTAACTTTAGCCACATCCTCCCGAAAATCTTAAGGATTAGTTTACTTTAGGTCCTTATTTTACTCATCATGCAGAGCCTGAACCGGTCTGATGCTTACTGCTCTTTTTGCAGGTATTAATCCTGCAAAAGCTCCTGAAACAATTAATACTATCAGGGCAGACATAGCAACATTAAAATTAACTTCAGGGTTCATAAACATTTCGGTATTTGCACCTGAAGTAATCAACAAATAATCTATCAGCTCGACTAATCCAACACCAACAACTAATCCCACATATCCGGAAATTGTAGTAAGGAAAACGGATTCAATAATTATTTGTGAAATAATATTTACCGGAGTAGCTCCGATAGCTCTCATAATTCCAATTTCTTTGGTTCTTTCCTTTACAACAATAAGCATTATATTACTTACCCCGATAACTCCTGCCAACAAAGTTCCAATCCCGACTATCCAAATTAATCCGTTAATACCTTTGAACAAGCCATTCATTTTAATAAATTCTTTTTCAACGTTAAAATGACCTACAGCTCTTGTATCTTCTTGCGCAATATTATGCCGACTTTTTACCAATGCAATAACTTTTTCTTCAACATCGGTAACAGGAACATTGTCAATTGATGTAATTGCAAACCATCCAATAACATCACCGTAATTATATGCTTGTTGCAAAGTTGTAAGTGGAATAAAAATTGAATTGGATTCTCTTTCAACATCCCGACCTGATTTTTTTGATCGGAAAACACCAACAACTTTAAAATATACTCCTTGTATTCTTATATATTCTCCAATGGGGTTTTCACTAGCTTTAAATAAAACATCACGAACACGGTCTCCAATAACGGCAATTTTTCTTTTTTCATTAATATCAAGAATATTTAAAAATCTTCCTTCTAATATTTTTACAGGATCGATTTCAAAAATATCAGGATAATCACCAAAAATATTAAAAGCTCCGGTTTCGGTTCCTCTCACAACATTATCTGCGCCTCTGAATCCGCCACCTTGAAGTCGTGGAGCAATATTTTTTATTTCGGGAATACTTGTTTTTAAAGCTTCAACATCATCATTTTTAAAATTATAATGTCGCCCTCTTGGTAAACCTTTGTAAGGAACAGTTGTTCTTTGTGTCCACATAAACATGCTATTGGTGGCCATATCTCCCATTCCTTGCTTGACACCATTTTCTAATCCTTTTCCCGAACCCAGCATTATCACCAACATAAATATTCCCCAGAAAACGCCAAATGCAGTAAGAAATGTACGTAACTTATTTTTTTTAAGTACGGTAAAAATTTCCTGCCATTTATCTATATCAAAAATATTCATTAGTTTTTTTTATAATTAGTTTGATGATTCTTGGTTTTCAAAACCTGAAACTTTAAATTTTAAGTTCCAAACTTTATTTATTCATCTCTAAGTGCTTCAATTGGTTTAATACTTGCTGCTTTTCTTGCCGGGATAAATCCGGCAACAGCACCCGAAACTACCAAAAGAATGGTTGCACTAATTGCAACTCTTAAGTCAACACCGGGATTTTTAAAAAATGTATCTGAATTTTCGAACATAGGCGAAATCAGCTCCATTAATCCAACTCCAAGCACTAAGCCTACATATCCTGCAAAAGCAGTAATTAATACAGACTCCTGGAGTATTAAACTGATTATTGAAAAAGGAGTTGCTCCCAAAGCTTTACGAACACCAATTTCTTTTGTCCGTTCTTTTACCACAATCATCATAATATTGCTTACACCAACAATTCCGGCAATTATTGTTCCTGTTCCAATTATCCAGATAAACAATCTGATTGCGGCAAACAAATCAATAAACTGTTTATACTGTTCAACATTATTAAAAATACTAACAGCTCTTAGATCTTCGGGATCAAAGTTATGACGCGCAGAAAGGTCATTTCTTACCTGGTCAACCATTCTGCGACTTTCTTCCACAGTTCCTTGCTGAGTGGTCATGTTAAAATTATTTATCTTGTTTCCATTATTAAAAACCACCTGTGCGGATGAAACTGGTAGATACACTCTTCGTTCATCGCGTTCGCCGCCAATATCGGAAAAAACTCCTACTACTTTAAACGGAATACCACTAACTTTAATGTATTTTCCCACTGCCGTCTCGTCTTTAAATAAAGCTTCCTTCACTATTCTGCCAATAGTTGTTGACTTTCTATAATCTTCAATATCAAGATTATTTAAGAATCTTCCATTGATTATTTCCAAGTTTTCAACAAAGCCGTAATCGGGATGGCAACAAACGATATCGTAAGAGCCATATTCATTTTTATAAGATACTGTTGTATTTTGAAATATATTCAATCGTCCCGAAATATATTCAATTCCTTCAATATTATTTTTCGCTGATTCATAATCTTCATTTGTAAATTGTATTCTTCTTCCCGGTTTCATTCCTTTATAAGGAAGTGTAGTTTGACCCTGGGTTACCCAAATCCTGTTTACTGCATCACCCTGAAATTCGCTTTTTATTCCATTTTCGAGTCCATTACCTGATCCTAGCAAAACCATCAGCATAAAAATACCCCAAGCCACACTAAATCCCGTAAGAAAAGTTCTTAACTTATTTTTCCTGATAGTGTGGAAAATCTCCTGCCATTTATCCAGATCAAACAT
The DNA here is from genome assembly GCA_964404485.1 of uncultured Bacteroidales bacterium. Lineage (GTDB taxonomy): Bacteria > Bacteroidota > Bacteroidia > Bacteroidales > JAIORY01 > JAIORY01. Next base: position 27,949 of record CAYOKJ010000001.1, read on the forward strand.
CTATTCCCGAATTAATTTGTTGCAATATTCATTTCTTCAAGCCATTTTTTTCTGTCACCATTAGAAATATTTTTTTCGATAACTCCATCTTTTAATTTAATGATTCTGTCAGTCATTGCGGCAATATCTCTTTCGTGAGTAACAATTATCATTGTCATTCCTTTTTTATTAACATCTTTCAAAACGTTCATAACTTCAATAGAAGTTTTTGAATCTAGCGCACCTGTGGGCTCATCGGCAAGAATAAGTTTTGGTTCAGAGATAAGTGCACGGGCAATTGCAAGACGTTGTTTTTGTCCACCTGAAAGCTCATTTGGAGTATGATCTGCCCATTCGCGTAATCCCATCATATCTAAATATTCAAGGGCAAGTTTATTTCTTTTACGACGACTGACTTTCTTATAATAAAGAGGAAGAGCAACATTTTCCATGGCATTTTTGAAAGGAATCAAATTAAAAGATTGGAAAACAAAACCAAGCATATTATTGCGGTAGTTAGCAGCCTTTGTTTCACTCAAATTTTTAATTAGTGTATTGTCGAGATAATAATCTCCTGCTTCATAAGTGTCGAGAATTCCAATAAGATTTAGAAGAGTGGATTTTCCAGAACCCGATGAACCCATAATTGAAACTAATTCTCCCTGCTGAATTTTCAGATCAATACCTTTCAACACATGAAGACTATTTGTTCCGGTGTGATATGTTTTATTAATATTATTTAATCTTATCATTAGATAAATTTTTGAATGTACAATTCAATTTATAATTTGTTTATTTTTACCACTTTCATGCCAAGTTTGGTTAAATGTTGATTGTTAAATACTTTCGATTTTTTTATGTTTCGATTTTTATTAGAAAATTGTTCGGTTTTTCTATAGTTGTGTGCGCAATCGTTCAATAAAAAACCCCACAAGAGCTTTGTCTCTCATGGGGTTTTAAATTTTTAGTTTTCAGTCCTCAGCTTTGAGTTTTACTGCAGACTGCAAATTTCATTTACTCTAAGTATTATTATTTCAAATGTTTGTGGAGGAATTTTTCCATTGACCTGTAAAAGTCAAAGCGGTTTTCTTCGTTATGAAATCCATGGCCTTCGTTATCTTTTACCATGTATTCAACTTCAACACCTCTTTTTTTAAGTGCATTAACAATTTGATCTGATTCATCAATATTTACTCTTGGATCATTTGCTCCTTGTGCAACAAATAGTGGAGCCATAATTTTATCTGCGTTTAAGGCCGGAGAAGTTGCAGTAAATTGAATACTATCACTCTCGGGATTACCAACCATTTCATACATCATGTCGAGTAATGGTTTCCAGTATGGAGGTATTGTCTTCAAAAAAGAGAACATATTCGAAACTCCTACATAATCCACTCCTGCAGCATAAAGTGTTGGTGTTACGACTAATCCTTGCAAAACAGCATAACCACCGTAACTGCCACCATAAATAGCAATTTTGTCAGGATCAGCAACACCTTGCTGTATTAACCAGTAAACTCCATCGGTAATATCATTTTGCATATCAAGACCCCACTTTTTGAATGATGCTTGCCAGAATTTTTTCCCATAACCGGTTGATCCTCTAAAGTTCATTTGTAAAACAGCGTATCCACGATTTGCAAGAAACTGAATCTCTGGGTTGAATCCCCAATTGTCGCGTGCCCAAGGTCCGCCATGAGGATTAATTACAACAGGGAGGTTTTTATGCTCAACGCCTTTGGGAAGCGTTAAATATCCATTGATTTCCATTCCATCACGAGCAGTATATTTTATTGGTTTCATACTTGCCATATCTTCTTCTTTTAACCAAGGGCTAACTTCATGAATTTTAGTAAGAACGTCCTTTGTTTTATCATAAAGATAATACGAGCCCAATGTTTTATCATTATGGGTTCTAATAATAAATTTATCTTCATTTTTTGAATAATCACTTATACCTATTTCATAGTTTCCGAGTTCTTTTTCAAGTCTTTTAAGCAATCCCTCAAATTCTTTATCAAAGAACTTTCTTTGCATTTTCCAAGAAGTATAATATGCTGACCACAATTTTTTATTTTTTCTGGAAAAAGAAAGCCTGTCAACATCATAATCAGTGTTTTCATACAACACTTCTATTTCTTTACCATTAGCAATATCAAAAATTACTGCTGCTGTTTTATCCCTGCCGAGGTTTGAAGTAGCATAAATATTTTTATTGTCAAATGTAAAAAATTGAAGTCCTACTGATTCTTTAAAACTTGTTGTTAAAACAGCCTTAAATTCATCTTGTTCTGTTTCGCGATATAAAATTTGTGTATTAACACCATCAACAATTGCAAAAGCAACCCTAAGTTGTCCGGCATGGTCAGTCATCCAAGCCTGATAATTACCCGGATTTTCAGCAATCATTTTCATTTCGCCGGTTTTAATATTTAAGCGATATGCATCAAAAATCTGAGGGTTTCTTTTGTTAAGACCAATTATCATTTCATTTGGGATGTCAGGTAAATCATCAATTATCTGAGTTCTAACTTTATCAAAACAAGTCAGGCATTTTAAATTTTTACCATTTGTGTTTACACCATATAATTGAAAGTTTTCATCACCACCGGTATCTTTCAAAAACATGATTCTTTTGTTATTAGCCCAGAAATATCCACTAATATCACGGTCTGTTTCGCTAGTAAGTCTTGTAGCTTTTGTTTTTCCAATTTTTTGAATAAAAACATTTAACCGATCCTGGTAAGGTGCAAGAAAAGAATAATACTTTCCATCAGGTGAAATCTGATAAGCAGTTTTTTCAGGGTTTTTGAAAAAGTTTTCAAGTTTAACTTTTTCCTGTGCATTTGCTTTTTCTACAATGCAAAAAGATGCTGACGATGTAATAAATACTATCGCCAATAAAAATGATAATTTTTTGTTCATAGGTTTGGTTTTTAGTTATTTTTTCGAAATATTTTTTAATTAAGCTTTATTATTTAACTATTTTCATGCCATAATTAATTACAAATTGGTTATCAAATATTTATTCTTAGATGTTGTTTTATTTAAAAGATAATGTGTTCGTTTTTAATACAATTGTGTGCAAAATCGTGCAGCAGTAAAAATACAAATATTTCAAACAAAATAAAATAATTCATAAAATAGCTCTTAAGACACGTCAAGGTGTGTGTTTACAAAAAAATCTTATAATTTTATTTATCTTTGGATTCTCAACATTTTATAAAATGTCATTAAATTTTAATATCTATACAAAAAAAAGACGATGGAAATTGTTTCTGTTTGCTCTTGCAGTATTAATTGTTGCCGGCTCACTTTGGTACACAAATTTACTTGTCAGAAAGTTTGCCAAGGACGAAAGAAACAATGTTAAAATTTGGGTAAACGCTATTCAGCGAAAAGCTAAACTTGTAAAATATACCGATGAATTTTTTGACCAAATAAGAACTGAAGAAAAAAGGCGGGCAGAAATACTTGCAGGTGCATATAATATTCTCGGGCAGGAAGACAATTCGATAAACCTTAGTTTTTCTATTGACATAATTGGAAAAAATACTACTATTCCAGTAATTATTACTGATGATAACAGAGAAATTACTAACTCTGTAAATTACATTTTTAAAACTCCAAACGACAGTCTTTTTACTCCTGACATCAGAAAAGAGTTTTTAGATTATCCTCCAATTGTTATCAATTATCTTGAGAACAAAAATCTATATTTATATTATAAAAAATCTATTCTTTTTGTTGAGCTACGCAATGTTCTCGATGATATTATACAATCGTTTTTATCCGAAGTTGTTACAAATTCGGCAAGTGTTCCGGTAATAGTTACCGATAGTTCGCGCAGGAATATTTTAACTTTCGGGAACATTGACTCTCTGAAAATGCAAGATTCTGTTTTTGTAAAAAGGATTCTGGAAACGATGAATTACGAAAACGATCCAATAATACTTGATCTTCCGGAACAAGGAATAGTTGATATTTTTTATATGGATTCTGCTTTGCTTACGCAGATAAAATATTATCCTATTATTCAATTTTTTATTATTGGATTATTTCTTCTTATTGCATATTTTTTGTTTAGTATCGCCCGAAAGTCAGAGCAAAATCAGGTTTGGGTCGGAATGTCGAAAGAAACGGCACATCAGTTGGGAACGCCTTTATCCGCACTTATTGCATGGGTCGAACTTCTTAAACTTAAATACAAAAATGATGAGAATATTCCTGAAATGGAAAAAGATCTTGAACGGCTTGAAAATGTTACTGAACGTTTTTCAAAGATTGGCTCTTCGGCAAATTTAGAGAACATTGATATTATTAAAATTGTTTACGACTCGATAGAATATTTTAAAAAACGTACATCCAAAAAGGTAAATTTTTTTATTAATCCTGAAAAAGAAATTAAAATTTTTGTTCCATTAAACAAGCTTCTTTTTGAATGGGTGATCGAAAACTTATGTAAAAATGCCGTTGATGCAATAGGTGGAAACGGAACAATAAAAATAAATATTTTTGAAGAAGGTAAAAAGATAATTCTTGATTTTTCGGATACGGGAAAAGGAATATCCAAAAAACATTTTAAAAGTATATTTAACCCAGGTTTTACAAGTAAAAAGCGTGGCTGGGGACTTGGATTATCATTATCAGAAAGAATTATTCAAATGTATCACTCAGGAAAAATTTATGTGCGATCTTCGGCTTTGGAGCAGGGTACTACTTTTAGGATTGTTTTGAAGAAATCATAAAATTAATAAAAACAAATAGTTGGTGTTTTAATAAACGAATTAACCAAAAACAGTAAAGAGCAAAAAAGTTAATTATAAAGAATTGTGGAAGTGGTTGTGGTAGAAATTTTAGTGATTGTGTTTTAGATCAAACCTGAAAAATAATGGTAAATAAAGAAACAGGACAATAATTGAAAATAATAAACCTCCGATAGAACCTACAGCCAAAGCAAACCAAAACACTTCGTTTTGCCCGTAAACAATAAAAGGGACTAATCCCAAAATTGTTGAAATAATTGTTAATAATATTGGAACTATTTTATTATTGTACGCCTTTAAATACAATTTTAACTTAGAAATATTGTGGTTATTATGTACTTTACGTAAATTATTAAATTCGTTAGTTATATAGATTGATGAATTTACAACTATTCCGCTTAACAGAATAAATGAAGCATATCCTCCCTGATCAAAATTATAATCGAAAAGATAGAAAGTTAAGAAAATACCTATGAATGATAAGGGTATTATGGAGATTATTGCTAATGGCTGAATAAATGATTCAAATAAAATAGCACAAATAAAATATACCAAAATAATTATCAAGAAAATTAAATAATACTGCTTTTCATTATTGTCATTCCAAAAACTCCATGATCTTTGTTTAGCATAATATCCAAGTGGCAATTCATCTTTCATTTCATCTAAAACACTTTTTAAATGCAAATTGCCAAACTTTGAACTACCAAGATAATTATATTTAACAATGCGTATATATTGCTGATTTTCCTTGTATATACTTGAGCTTGCTTGTTTTTTTTCTACCTCAGATAAATGTTCAAGTTTTATAGACCCATTTTTTGATACGGGAGAATGAAACATATTCCAAATATCAAATTCTGAACTTTGTTTAGAGAGTATCTTAATATTTTTATATTTTCCATCAATAATATATGATAGATCAGAATAATTTTGAAGAGATATTTTTTTTAGTTGAGCGTAAATTCCATCAACACTTATTCCTTTTAAAGCAAGTTTATTTTTATCAATATCAATATTGTACTCATAAAGTTTTTCTCGTTTCCACCAATAATTTGATCCACTAATATTTACTTTTTGCACTCTTGGATGCTTTAAAAGTTTTTCTTCAAATTTCTTTGCTTGTTCATAAAGCATATCATAATTATATCCATATAATACAATAGCATAATTAATCATATCACTTGTGCCTGCGCGGCTCGAAAATCCTTTTCCAACACCATAAATATTCCAACTCATGCCCCCGAGATCAATACTTTTTGAAATCAATTTGCTTTTCAAAATATAGGGAAATGCAGAATTTTCGAAATCCTTTTTAAAATATATGGTCATCTCTGAATTTTGACTACTATATATTTTTGTAATATATTGTTGAATTTCGTTGTATTGAGATATGTGACTTTCAATTTGTTTGAAAACCGAATTCATTTGTTTGGTAGTTGACCCTTTTGGCATTGAAGCTGAAACATACAAAGCTGTCTTTTCCGGTTTTGAATAATATGATTGCTCGAAAACATAATAATTAAATAGCCGTAAAGTTCCACCAAGAAATTTATTTACCGAAGGTTTAAAATTCTCAATATACCATTCGCTACCAATAGTATTATTATATAATTCGGCATACCATTTATCTTCTTCAACTTTGTTTGGCAGTAAAAACACCGGAATACCAAATGATAAAACAGCTATTGTTATTGCTGTTTTTTTATATCTGGATAAAAACACAATTATTTTTTCATAAAATTTAGTAAAATTTACTACTCTCTTTCTTCTTCTGGTTTTTAATTTCTTTTGTTGTTCCGAAAATTTGAAAAGATTCATTAGTGCAGGAATAAAAAACAAGGCAACCAATAATGATACCGACATATTAACCATTATTATAACAGCAAAATCCCATAAATTCAACTTTATATTTTCAGGCAAAAAGAAAATAATAGATAATGCTGCAATAGTAGTTAAGGTAGATGCTAAGATAGCAAGAAAAACTTTTTTATTGTGTTGATGTTTTAAATGATCAATCATCACAATGCTATTGTCAATAATAATTCCTAATGATATTGTGATACCTGCTAATGAGTACAAATGGATTTCTATTCTGAAAAAATAATAAAGAGCAAAACAAATAGAAATATTAGAAAACAAACTGATAATTATTATTAAAACATATCGCAAATTACGGCTTATCAAAACAACAAACAACAATAGTATAATTATTGTAAAGAAAGTACGATAATAAATTTTTGATAATTCAGCTTTGATATATTCTGTTGTATCAGAACTTAATAAAATGGAATAGCCAGCTGGCAGATCATTTATTATATTTTGAATATTATCTTTAATTTTATTTGACAGAACCAAATTATTTATCCCTTTATTAGGATAAATAACAAGATAAATTGAGTTAAGACCGTTGATTCTAAAATATGAATCAGGGGTTTTTTCTTTGTATTTAATGTTTGTAATATCTGTAAGATATATAATTCTGTTGCCGGTTTTTTTTACAGGAATAGCTGACCAATTTATCTTTTCATCAACTTTATTTCTAAGAATAACTGATATTGATGATACAAAAGTATCCTTTGTATTAGCCTGATTTTCTATTTTGTATGCTGTGCCTAATGTTTGTTTATCAAAATATTGACGAATTGCTGTTAAAATATCATGATAATTTATTGAAAGATTTTGTATAATATTTTTGTCATAAGTTATTTGCCACTCAAAGTGAGACGAACCGTAAACTTCTATTTTATCAATACCATTTATTACAGATAATTTCTTTTTAATGCTTTTTTCGGCATATTGTTGAATGAAATTTGGAGAAACAGGTCCATTTAAAGTATATGTTAATACCGGTTTTAATTCTGCATTATCGGGACGATTGACCGAAATAACTGGATAGGATAATTCGACAGGTAATTTAGAATAAACCTGTCTGATAATTGAAGAAATCTCGAAACGAACAAAATCAATATCAGTATGTTTATCAAACGAAATTGTAATTTGTCCGTTGTTTTTTGACGATACAGAAGTTATTTTACTTATCCCTCTAACTTTGCTAAACAATCCTTCTAATTCGCTTGTAACCTCTTGCTCCAATATTTCGGGCGAAGCATTTTGCCAGTAATAGCTCACGGTAAGAGAAGGTAATGTTGATGAAGGATTTAACTGCACCGACAATAGTGGAATAAATGATAATCCAAGCAAAACCAATGCAAAAAATATTATTGCTGTAGAAAAAGCCTTATTTGACTTTCGCATTGACCCATAAATTATTTGATTATTATTTGCGTTAAGTTTATTCATTCTATTTGTAAAATTAATATAATTATTTACACATTGCATTCAGCTAATTATCAAAGTATAATGCTATCCATAATTTAATTTGTTAATAAGTTAATAATATCTTTGTTGTTTAAAACGGTCACCTTTTTACAGTTTCCTCAATTAATATATATACCTGTATGTTAATTAAAAATATTTATTTATGAAAAAACTACAAGTTACTACCCAAAATGGTTTTCAGTTTATTAATCCATTAACTATTTTATTTCTGAAAGCAAGCAATAATTATACTGAAATTTTTTATACAGATAATAGTGATACACAACTAATTTGCAAAACTATAGGAAAAATTGAAAAATGTTTGCCAAGCGAATTATTTTTCAGATGCCACAGAACGTATATTATTAACATCAAGCAAATAACTGAGTTTAAATATTTGAATTGTGGTGGTATAATTACTTTAAAAAATAATCAGAAGATAAAACTTGCAAAACGAAAAAAGAAAATGTTCTTAGAAATTATCAAAAAAAATACATTTTCCCCGCTTACTCAGTAAAACCGACCGCTCACTAAATAATCCGTACCGTTTACAAAAGACTTTCTTTTTTGCTTGACAGGGAGACATTTATAATATAACTTTGCTATTAAAATAAATAATATTTCCAATTTAAAATCCAATACTATTTATTATTCAAATTTTATTTATTAACTAAAAATTATGTATTATGAAAAAGAAAACTATTAACAAATTATTTGTAGCAATATCTGTTACAATTTTTGGTATATTACTTTTTTTTGCAACACCAAATAAATCTTATACTGCTGAGCCTACTACTTCAATATACCGTACATGTTGGAAATGGTGTGATCAACATTATGTTATTAGATGTCGTCCTAACGGATCGGAATGTCTTGCTTCATGGCAAGATTTATGTAGTGATTCAACAAATGAACAATAGAACAATTACCTGCTGTATTATGTAAAGTATTGTAATATTAGAATACAAGTAGAAAACAGCAGGTTATTTTGATAATAATAATAATATGTCAAAATACTTTTACCTTTTACTTACTTTATTAATCTTGATGTTAATATCATGCAATGAAAAAGTTCACAATATAAAAGAGCAAAAATTTATAAAAAAAATATCAATTAACCCAACAAAAAATAATCTCTCAAAATTATCTGACATATTATCACAAAATTATAAAATAATTAGCTTGGAATCAAATGAAAATAGCCTAATTGGTAAAATTGATAAGATCGTTTTTTTAGATAGTAAAATTTTTATTTTAGATAAAGATAAAACAAAATCAATATTCATTTTTAATAATAATGGAAAATATGAATCAAAAATATCACGCTTTGGAGAAGGACCAAATCAATATATCGAATTAGGTGATTTTTATATTGATAGTATTACAAAAACAGTAAATATTTTAAATACTTTTCCTGCTCGCTTGATGACATACGATTATCTTGGTAATTTCCTTGCTGAAAAAAGAATTGCAGATTTTGCCTGCCAGATTGCCATCAACTCCGACAGCAATTTCTGTCTTTATTTGGGCAATAACATAACTTCTGAAACAGTTTTTCATGACCTGATAATACAAAACAATAATAATGAAATTGTTGCTAAATATTTTCCTATTGACTCAGGTGATCAGTCAAAAGCTGTGATGATACCTTCCAATTTTTGTAGTTTTGGCGATTCCTTATCATTTATTCGTCCATTTTCCGACACAGTATTTGACATCACAACCAATGATATGAAAACTAAGTTCGTGTTTGATTTCGGAAAACACAATATGCCCAATGACTTCTTCAAAAACAAAAACTTAAGAAGCAATATACCACGCTTCTTTAATAAAGCCCAAAAGCTTATTAACAAAAATCAATATGCATCCGATATTCAACCATATTACGAATCAGAGTTTCTTATTTACTTTTCATTTCTTTTTCAGAATAAAAAGAATTATTCATTTTATTCAAAGAAGTCAAAGAAAGTATATCACACAAATTTAATTAGAAATGATATTATCCCCATTAAAATAAGTAAAGTTATAAAAGTGAAAAAAAAACAATTAATTACAATTGTTGATGCATACGAATTTAAAAACGGAATTACGAATTTTTATAACGAATTAAATAAAACAAAGAAAAAGCATTTTTTTAAATCTAATTCTAAATTGGTTTTAACTGCCGTTAAAATAAAAAATACAGATAACCCAATCCTTATTGTTTACAACATAAAAGAATCGTTTTAATAAAGCATGTATAAAGATAAATTAAAACAAATATCTATTCCGATTGCAATTATACTAATGGCTGCACTTATTTTGATATATTTTTATTTTAATAGTAAAATTGAAAGCTTTGAGCACAATATTTTTGTACTTGAAAAAAATGCTAAATCATATAAAAGCATGACTAACTCAATTCTACATTCCAATTACTTGCGAATAAAAAATGATGACCAGCCTTTCTCCCACAACATTTTTCTTTATAGTGATGATAATGATAGTATTACCTTTACAAATTTGATAAAGCAAAATAAAAAATTGCTGGTTTTCAGGTATTCCGAATTAAACTGCATGGCTTGTATTGACAAAGAAGTACTAAATTTAAAACAGTTCTTAAAAAACAGCAACGTGAAAATAATTATCATAGCAACCTATTCAAGCATGCGCGATTTATACTTATTTAAAAGGATAAACCAAATACCAAAAGCAAAAATTTATAACATTAAAAACCAACAAATGGGTCTTCCAATAGAAAAAAACAATATCCCATATTATTTTGTTGCTGAAACTAATTTTGTAGCTGGAAAGTTTTTTGTGCCTAATAAATTATTCCCTGAATATTCTCAAAAATATTTATCAGAAATTAATAAACTACCCTGAGGCAGAGCCATAGGGGTATTAAATTGAGTTTGCTTTGCAAACATAATTGTTTTCGACCCAGAGGGTCGAGGAATTAAACCACGAATGATTAAAAATAATACATTTTCCCCGCTTACTCAGTAAAACCGAAAGCTCACTTAGTAAAACCGACCGCTCACTAAATAATCCGTACCGTTTACAAAAGACTTTCTTTTTTGCTTGACAGAGAGACATTTATAATATACCTTTGGTGTCAAAATAAATAATATTTTCAATTTAAAATACGATACTATTTATTATTCAAATTTAATTTATTAACTAAAAATTATGTATTATGAAAAAATTAACTGTATTTTTATCAATTGCTGTAAGTGTAATAATGTTTTTTGCCATTGCAGTAAATGTTTATGCCGAACCTCCTACTCAAGGTAGTGTTTTTGTTTCATCAAACGATTGTGAATATCAATTTGACGCCTATGATGTGAATGATAAATGTTTCTGTATGTGGAGTGGTATTGAGAATGAGTTCTGCTCATGTTGTAGTAGTAGTATCGATTGATGAAATTTGAATTTTAACAATAAGCCTTATGGCAATTGCCATAAGGCTTAATTTTATATTTATTATGAAGAAGATTTTATTTGGATTATTATTAATACTGATTAGTTGCAATAATAAAAACAGTACAATACAAGAAAAACAACATATTAAAGCAATCAGTAGAAATATTGATCAGGAGAGTTTGAAACTAGATGCTGAAGTTTCATTTGTGCAATTAGAAACTTCAAAGGAATGTCTTTTGGGGTATATTATAAATATAGAAGTTACTGATGATTATATTTATATTTTGGATAGAAGTAGCTTTTTTGTTTTTACAAATAAAGGAAATTTTATAAAAAAGATTAAAAGAGGGAAAGGTCCAGGTGAATTAACCAGAGCAATAAATTTTAGTTTAGATTTAGCTCGAAATGAAATATATATAATAGAGATGGGCAATCTTTTACATATATACAACAATCTTGCTGATTATAAAGAAACACATAAGTTGGATGGAAGTTTTATTGATGTTGTGAGAGTAGATGATGATAATTTTCTTTTATATACTGTGCTTCCACCAAAATATGAAGAATTTTTAATTTCAGTTTATAATAAAAAGAGTAAAAATATTACTAACAAATTCATTTCATCTAAAGATTTGTTAATGAAAGATTTGTCTATATTAACATATAATAATTTTTTTGTTAAAAACAGTGAAATATTCTTTTCAGCATCCAATTCAAGAAACATATATAAATACATAGGAAATGGCATGGAGACAACTTACTCAATTGATTTTAGGAATTTGGAACCACCTATATCATATTTTAGCATGTTTGATGATGTACGAAATTTCAAGAAAATGGTATATAATGATGATTACGTTGGATTTTTAAATTATTGTTATGATCTTGGTAAGCTTGTGCTTTTTGGATTTAAATGTAAAGACTTTAACTGTGGGATTAAATATAAAGATGAGAATATTATGTACATGAGTTCAGTTTCTGAACTATTTGATTTACCTCAAACACCTTCATTTGAAAGGCCTTATAATGCAAATGACAATCAAATTCACTTTGTTTATTTTAATGATATTTTATTAAATGATAATTTACAAAAAAAAGAAGCGTTTTTAGAGATTGGCAATAAAATTATTCAAGTAAATGAAAATAATAACCCAATTATTGTTACTCTCAAAATAAAAGAAAAGTAATATGAAACTTAAATGGAATATTTTTTATTTTATTTTATCAGCAATACTATTAAGTATAATTTTAATTTTACTATATAATTTTAAAACAAAATTAGAAACAGAGTTTAATAAAAAATACTCCCAAATCAAAAATGAATGTGATTTAGTTCAAGATGTATTAATGAATAATTTAACTAATTCAAATTCTAATATTGGATTTAGATTTAATGATGATATTATTGTAGAGGACACAGCTTGCAATAAGTTGAAGTTAATAAATATAATCAATGGAGAAAATGTTTTAATATATAGAATATCAGACACACATTGTTCTACGTGTGACGTTGCTGGTATAAAAAGTTTGTTAAGAACCAACTCAAAAATACCTTATAATAAGATTATTATAATAGGATCTTTTTATAATACAAAATTGTTGAATTCTTATATTACTGCTAATAATATTAAATATAGGTCTTATAATCTCAAACAAAGCATTAATATTAAAGCTGAGAAATTTAACTTCCCCTATTTCATTATAGTAAATAAAAATTTAGAAGTACTAAGTTGTTTTTTTCCCGAAAAGACAAAACCATATTTAACTGAGTATTTTTTTTCAGGAATAAAGCATTTATTAAATAATTATTAAAACTAATTTACATAATTAACGAAATAATAAAGCTACAATAGTTGTTTTGTTTTTGCATTTTAATATCTTTTTTATTTCTACCTTTGTCTAAAATCCATACTCCTAAAATGAAAATACTAAAATTCATTTCTTTTATCCTTGTTTTAATTTCTATCTCATGTACTAACAACAATAAGGATATTGAAGACAGCAAGATCGAAAACAAATCGAATGATGAAATACAAAAAGTTGAGATAGTTGAAGTATTTCCACAAGTTTTTTATAATCAAATAATAGCAAACGGTAAACTTTCGGCGGTTCAAAAAGCAGAAATTAAATTTAAAACCTCAGGAACACTAAACAAGATATTAGTAAAAAACGGAGACAGAGTCAAAAAAAATCAAACAATTGCAGTTATTGAAAATACTACACAAAATTTAGAAATTGCATCAGCCAAAGATGCTTTGGATAATGCAAGAATTGAGTTAAACTCGTTAATTATCGGGTACGGTGGCAAGCAAAATGATACTTTAAGTGTACCTATTTATATTTACGAAAATCTTAAAATTCAAAGCATGTATAATAGTACATTAAATTCTTTACAAAAAGCAAAACTTAATTTTTCTTATACAATTTGTAAAGTTCCATTTAACGGAATAATAGGCAACTTATCTATAAAAAATCATAACTTTATTAATTCATCCGATGATTTTTGTACTATTATTAATGATAAATATTTTGAAGTCGAATATTCGATTATCGAAACAGAAGCACCTTATTTATCATTAAATCAAACTGTACAAATAATTCCTTTTTCAGATGAAAAATTAAAAATAGAAGGAAAAATATCTGAAATAAATCCTATGGTTGATGATGACGGTTTAATAAATATTAAAGCATTAATAAAAAATCCTGCAAATAATTTTCTTGATGGTATGAATGTTAAAGTAATTATTAAAACACCGGTAAAAAATCAACTTGTTATACCAAAAGAAGCACTCGTACTAAGGTCTAACCGAGAAGTTGTTTTTACTTACAAAAACCAATTAGCAAAATGGAATTACGTAACAATTGCTTATGAAAACAGTAATACTTATGCCATTTTGGAAGGAATAAATGCCGGTGATTCGGTAATCTATAAAGGAAATTTGAATCTGGCGCATGATGCTAAGGTCGTGCTTAATAAATAATTAATAGTGATTAAATTCCTCATACATCGTCCCATAGCAGTTATAATGACTCTTGTAGCATTAGTTACTCTTGGTGTGATTACTGCCTATAAATTACCCGTTTCCTTACTTCCTAATATTGATATTCCTGAAATTACAATACAAATAAATTATAAAAACACTTCGGCGAGAGAATTAGAAAATGCAGTTGTAAAACCCATACGCAACCAGTTACTTCAGTTAAATCATTTAAAAGATATTAAAAGTGAAACAAAAGATGGTTATTCTATACTTAATTTAAAATTTGATTATAAAACAAATATCAATTATGCTTTTATCGAAACCAATGAAAAGATAGATGCATTAATGAGTTCTATGCCGAGAGAAATGGAACGTCCGAAAATTATAAAAGCTTGTGCTTCCGATATTCCGGTTTTTAAAATAAGTATTATTCCTAAGGACGAATATTGGTATAAAGAAAATGATTTACTCAAATTAAGTGAATTGGCAGAATCAGTAATTAAGAAAAGAATTGAACAACTTGATGTTGTTGCAATGGTTGATATTAGCGGTTTACAATCAGCAGAACTTGCAATAATTCCAGACATAAAAAAAATACAAAATCTTAATATTGATTATTCTAAAATAGAAAATGCAATTTCAAATAATAATATTGATCTGGGAAACATTACAATTAAAAATGGACAATATCAATACAACATTAGATTCTCTTCCATTTTACAAACAAAAGAAGATATTGGCAATATTTATTTGAGTACCGAAAAAAAGCGTATTATTCAACTTAAAAATATTGCCGAGATAAAAGTTCGTCCTCAAAAACGAACCGGAATGTACTTATATGATAATAAGGAAGCCATTATTATGTCGGTAATTAAACAAGCTGATGCACAAATGGCTCAGTTAAAGGAAAGCCTTGATAAATTAGTTGACGAATTTAACAATAATTATAACGAAATTGAATTTAAAGTCAGTCAGGACCAAACTCAATTACTAAAATTTTCAATTAACAACCTTAAACAAAGCTTATTATTTGGCGGACTTTTAGCCATGGTGATTATGTTTATTTTTATGAGAGATTACAAATCACCATTTCTTATTATCATAAGCATTCCTGCTTCATTGATTATCAGCATGTTTTTTCTTTATTTATCAGGAATATCAATTAATATTATTTCACTCTCGGGTTTAATTCTCGGTGTAGGAATGATGGTTGATAATTCAATAATTGTAATTGATAATATTAATCAATATCTTGATAAATCATATTCTCTTAACAAAGCTTGCATTTTGGGTACAAACGAAATAATTCGTCCTTTGATAAGCTCTGTTTTAACAACTTGTGCGGTTTTTGTTCCCCTTGTTTCTTTGAGTGATATTTCGGGAGCTTTGTTTTACGATCAGGCAGTAACTATTGCAATTAGTTTAACTACTTCATTATTGGTTTCAATCATGATATTACCTGTTTTATTTCGCTTATTTTATATTAAAAACAAAAACAGTAACAATTATTTGCTTAGCAAAAGTTATAATTTATTCGACATTGAAAAGATTTATGAAAAAAGCATAAATTTTATCTTTAAAAATAAACTTATTGTATTGTTACTTTTTGTTCTATTAATTCCGCTGGGTATTTTTTTATTCAAGAATATTAAAAAACAAAGTTTTCCTGATATTAAACAAACCGCTGTTATATTTAATATTGACTGGAATGAAAATATAAACCTTGATGAAAACAAAAAACGAATAATAAATCTGTTTGAACAAATTAATACTCCTGTGCTGTATAAAAATATATTGATAGGTGAACAGCAATTTTTACTAAATAAAGAACAAGAAAAAAGTCAATCTGAAGCATCTGTATTTATAAAAACTAAATCAACAAAAAATATAAAAAATATAAAAAATGAAATCGATAGTTTATTAAAATCAAATTATCAAAATATTGAATTTTCTTTTCAATCTCCCAAAAATGTTTTTGAGCAATTATTTAAAAATGATGAATCCTCCTTTGTGGTAAAAATTCAAAGTATCAATAAAAATATCCCTCCTAAAATTAACAAAGTGAATAATTTTATTACTCAATTACAAGATAAACCTTATGCACAATCAATTAACGAAATACCAATAAAAAACAATTTAGTAATATCAATATTATCCGACAAATTACTAATTTATAATGTTTCATATCAAACTTTAATTGATCAACTCAAATCATCTTTTAATGAAAATAAAATAGGATTATTAAAATCGAATAATAAATTTATTCCCATTATTATAGGTGAAAAAAATAAAATTCTTTTTGATATTATTAAAAATGTAAAAATTAAAAATATTAATAATGAACTTATTCCAATCAGCTCGTTAATATCAATTTCAACAAGGTCGGATTATAAAACTATTATTGCCGATAAACAAAGCGAATACATTCCGGTAAATTTATTAGCTAATAATAATGCTAAGATGATTGAAGAAGACATAAATAACATTCTTAAAAATAGCTCAGAATTAGAAGCCGATTTTTCAGGTAGTATTTTTCGTAACCGCGAACTTTTAAATGAATTAGAAATTGTATTATTAATATCCGTTTTATTATTATATTTTATTTTGGCTGCACAATTCGAATCATTAATTCAACCAATAATTGTATTACTTGAAATTTTATTTGATCTTTCGGGTGCATTAATAATGTTAATTATTTTTGGTAACTCATTAAATATCATGTCAGCTATTGGTATCATTGTAATGGGTGGAATAATAATAAATGATTCGATATTAAAAGTTGACACAATAAACCAATTAAAACGTCAGGATATTCCTTTACTAAAAGCAATAAAGATTGGAGGAAAACGTAGATTAAAACCAATTATTATGACTTCACTCACCACTATATTAGCTTTATTCCCTTTATTGTTTTCATCGGGTATTGGAGTCGAATTACAAATACCATTAGCTTTGGCAATTATCGGTGGAATGACAATTGGTACAATCGTCAGTTTGTATTTTATTCCGATTGCCTATTGGTTTATTTATAAAAATTCATGATAAAACAATAAATGTAAAATTAGATTTAGCCTTGCCAAACACCCTAAAACGGGAAATCTTCCTCATCATTAAAATCTGCATCAATTTTTTTGATCACAGGTTTTTTTGCTGTTTTATGAACCGGATTTCCTTCAACATAAATTGCCTTATAGGGTTCAACAGGACAGGCAAATTCACAAGCACCGCAACCAATACAAATTTCTGTATTTACCTCCGGCAAAAACAATCCTTTATGGGGTTTCATTGTTACTGCTTTGGTAGGGCAATGCTCAGAACAGGCACCGCAATCAGTACCATCGGTTTCAACAATACAATTTTCTTTTATAAATATAACTTTGCCAATCTGCGTTGTTTTTTTCTTTTCCCTATTAAGAGGTAATATTGCTCCTGTCGGACAAACTTCTCCACAAGCTGTACATTCAAAATTACAGTATTCTTTGTGATAATCCATTCGAGGTTGCATTATCCCTCCAAGGCCATATTCCAAAAACGAAGCTTGCAAAACCTGCGTAGGGCATGTACTTATGCAAAGGTGACAAGCTGTACATAATTTTGTAAAATGCTCAAAACTTACTGAACCGGGTGGCGTGACAGGGTGTTTTTTTTGCTCAGGAATTTGTGAAAGTTTCAAATTTTGAAGATCTTTTTTATTTGTTGGAAAAGCCGAAATACCCAAAGTTAGCATCATTGAGTTTTTTATGAATTTTCTTTTAGGAATATCCGGTTTTTTCTCATCTTCTTTTTTGCTTCCCCTTTGTGATGAAAAAGAAAAATTTATACCATTTGAGGGACAAACTGAAATACAATCCAGGCATCCCACACATTCTGAAAAATTAACTTTTTGCTCTTTAATATCAATACATCCAGTTTTACAACTTACAACACATTTTTGACAAGAATTACACAGGTCTTTATTAATAATTATCTTAAAAAATGAAAACTTTGAAACTAGCCCAAGTAATGCTCCGACAGGACAAATGGTATTACAAAATAATCGTCCTTTTTTCAGAGACATCAAAACAATAACTCCCAAAAAGAAAATAGAATAAAAAAAAGCAGGCAAATTAAAAGAACGATAATGAACAGGATATAAATAAAAACTATTGACTTTTTGTAAACTCAACGCAAGTAAATTATTTAAACTTACATAAACCGGTCGGAAAAGATTTGTAGATATCTTGCCAAAATTACTGAATGGGTCAAGCAAATTGATCAGTAATACACTACCAAAAAAGAAAGCAAGAATCGTAATAGCAAGAATTGAGTACCTCAGCCAATTATAAGTTTTAGTCTTTGTAAACTTTTTTGTGATCTTAAGTTTCCTTGAAAAGAAAATAATTATATCCTGAAACGTGCCAAGTGGACAAATTGTTGAACAATAAATTCTTCCAAAAAAGATAGTTAAAACAAGTATGAAAATAAATCCGGCAGCAGCCAATCCACCAATACTGATAAATTTAATAAGAGAAGGAAAAAACTGAAGGTATAAAACCGAATCGTAAAATTTCTCCGGTAACAATCCGCTGATATCCAAAAAAAGACCAATTGTCAGGAAAAAGAAAATAAGAGAAACTACAACCCTGATTTTTTTCAGAATAACAAATTTCCTCATCAGCTTACATTTTTATCCTGTCGATATTTAATTTAGTTAAATCCATATTTCCCGCTCCGATGTTATGTGCAATTTGTATATGTCCAATATCTTCAGGTTCATGTCCGAATATTTTCGCGGCGGCAGCATCAGCAGCAACCATATCAGTAGAAATTATCATTGATTTAAGTTCAACAACATCTTCTACTGAAACACCACGCGGACCATTTTGTTTCATAACTTTAGAAGCATCAACAATATTAAGGTCTGGTTTAATTTTTGATGCAAAATCAGCTATACACTGATTAAGATCGTTTTTATGCCAGAATTTTCTGTCCCACACAATTCCCATCAGGTTTTTCATGGAAATTGTCAGCTTTGTAGAGCCATGACTTTTAAGAACCGGAACATTAATAAATACATCCGAATCTAAAATCAGTTCATGAACCTTGGGATTTTTTAATTTTTCTGCTCCTGGTATTTCAACAGTACGATATTTGCTTTCGATATTTCCCGGAACTACCTTAGCACCTGCATCTTTGGCTGCTTTTTCTATTCCGCTATTTTTATAACATTTATTCCATTTGTCACATGTATTATCAAAAACATAAACTTCTTTTGCACCGGCTTCAAGGCAACTTTTAATAATTTGTCCGATAAGTTTTGGGTTTGTGTTGGCAGCTCTTTCGGGTATGGCATCCCAACCAATGTTTGGTTTAACAACCACAGTTTGACCGGGAGAAACAAAATTTTTCATTCCTCCGAGAGAATTTATTCCAGTTTCAAACATCTCATAAGCTTCGCCACCTCTTATTGCAACAAGATCAAAAGGGTCTCCTTGTGGAAAATTATTCCCGCCAAGGAGATCGAAATATTTACTGAAAGTTAAAGCCGAGCCGACAACTGCTCCTGCACCAATACTTTTTATAATAAATTCTCTTCGTTTCATAGAATTTTGATTTTTATAATATTTCAAAAATACTATAACTGTTTATTTTTCACTCATTTCCATTTCTACCTCAAGAGGAATTTCTGCTTTTATTGGTTCCGGTTTTTCACTCACAATAGTCATTTCATCAATCAAATTTTGAGCTCCGGCAAGCTTATCAATAATAAGCAAAACATAACGAATATCAACATTAATAGTTCTTTGTAATTCCGGTTCAAATGCGATATCGCCACTCATGGCTTCCCAGTTTCCATCGAAAGCCAAACCAATAAGTTCACCGTTTCCATTAATAACCGGGCTTCCTGAATTACCACCGGTGATATCGTGGTTAGTTAAAAAACAAACCTTCATTACATCACCTTCGCCATATTTTCCGTAGTCTTTGTTTTTATAAATTTCTTTTAATTTTTCGGGAACGAGAAACTCAAATGTTGAAGGATCTTCTTTTTCCATAACACCGTCTAAAGTTGTGAAATAATTGAAATGAATAGCGTCGGCAGGATAATAATCCTGAACAGTTCCATAAGTCAAACGCATAGTGAAGTTTGCATCAGGATAAAAAGTTTTTTCAGGTTGCATTTCCATTAATCCGGCAAGAAACAATCTATTTCCTCTTTCGAGTAAATCTTGTGATTCGCTGCTTTTTTTGTACAACTTCCTATAGGTTGCAAAAAATGCTTTAACGGCTTTGGTAACCGGGTCTTTTTTAATTTTTTTCGCTTTAGGATTTTCTAAAAATTCATAAACATTCTCTTTACTTGCAAAAATTGATTTCTTAAAAACCTTATCAGTATATTTATAAAAATCACCTTTATATTTATTTGCTAATTCTAAAAGAAATGCAGATTGTTGATCAAGAGGAACATTTTCGTGATACATCTTAAACATTTCGGCAAGTAATTTTTTATCGATTGGAGTATAATAATCTTTGAAATATTTATCGGTCGATTCTTTTAATGATTCTATTATTTCGACAACTTTTTCTTCATTTTGTTCTTTTTCTTCAAGAGCCTTTTGTAGTTTACCGAATTTCCTTGAAAACCCTAATATTTCGGGACCTCTGTAAACTGCCTCAATAAAATACAAATTTGCAATATTGTAATCACCAATTATTTCATAAGCCTTTGCAATATCGGGAAGAGCCTCTCCATATTTATCTTTCCTTATTTGATTGGCATTTACCCAGTCAGTAAATTTATTTTCAATTTCTGCTTTTTTATCATAAACTTTAAGTCTTTTTAAACCTTTGGTTTGCCCAATAAAATATTTCCAATAGTTTGATATTCTTGCATATTTTGATGCATATTGAAGTCTTACAGCTTTATCAGCATTCATAAATTCTTTCATGATATCCAATTTCTTAGCACGAATATTTACAATAGTCATGTTTGATTGGTCAACTGCAAGTTTTACTCCGTGAGAAGTTAAATAACGATCTGTTCCTCCGGGGTAACCTAAAATCATTGCAAAGTCTCCTTTTTTGACACCTGCTGTTGAAACAGGGAGATAATGTTTCGGAGTAATTGGTACATTCTCTTTTGCATATTCTGCGGGCGATCCGTCTGGAGCACCATAAACTCTGAACATTGAAAAATCGCCTGTATGACGAGGCCACATCCAGTTGTCGGTATCCGAGCCAAATTTTCCAATAGCTTCGGGTGGTGCACCTACAAAACGAATATCTTTGTATGTTTCATAAGCAAAAGTGTAATATTCATTTCCGTTGAAAAAACTTCTCACTGCAATCTGATAGTCATTATCTTTTTTGGCTGTTTCTTTAATTTTTTTAATGTTTTGTTGAATTTTTTCACTTCTCTGTTCTTCCGTCATATTAGCTGTAACACTATCCAAAACCTGTTCTGTGGCAACTTCAATTTTTATCAAAAACTTAACGGACAAACCTTCAATTGGAATTTCTTCATCTTTACTCATAGCCCAAAACCCATTTGTAAGCAAGTCGTTTTCAACTGTACTTACCGATTGAATTGAACCATATCCACAATGATGATTTGTAATAAGAAGTCCTTCAGAAGAAATAATTTCTCCTGTACAACCGCCACCAAAGATCACAATTGCATCTTTTAAACTAGAATTATTAATACTGTATATTTCTTCAGGAGTTAGATTAAGTCCCATTTTTTGCATATCAGTATAATTCAAACGCTCAACAAGCATAGGTATCCACATTCCCTCATCGGCTTTTACTTCCGGACGCAGACAAAACAATATTGCTGCAAAAACAATTATTAATTTTTTCATTTTTTTATTTTAATGTTTAGTTATTATTTATTTGCTTTTTATTTGCTTTTTTAAATAAAATTTTCTCCCTTTTCAGATTTTACATCATTTACAATTTGGCGAATGTTTTGTTCGTCTTCTTTTTTACAGATCAAAAGAATATCTTCATTTTCAACAACAATATAATCTTTCAGTCCCTGAATAACGGCAAGCTTATTTTTGGGCATATTTATAACATTGTTTTTAGAATTGTACAACATTACATTTTTACCAATAATAGCATTTTCATTATTATCTTTATTCATGAGAGTATATAACGAGCCCCAAGTTCCAAGATCAGACCACCCGAAAGCAGAAGCCAAAACCTGAACATTATCAGCTTTTTCCATTATTCCGTAATCAATAGAAATGTTTTTACAAACAGAATATGCTTTTTCAATAAATGGAATTTCATTGTTTGTATTATATTTTGATATTCCTTCTTTAAAAATATCATTTACTTCTGGTAAATATTTATCAAATGCACTTAAAATACTTTTCAACGACCAGATAAAAATTCCGGAATTCCACAGAAAATCACCGCTTTCGATGAAAGTTTTGGCAATTTCAAGATTTGGTTTCTCAGTAAAGGTTTTAACTTTTCTTATTCTTTTATCGTTTTTATATGTAAGAGCTTCATTAAATTGAATATACCCATAGCCAGTATCCGGACGACTTGGCGTTAATCCCAGAGTGAGCAACCAATCGTTTTCAGTAACAGCAGCAAGAGCAGAATTTATTACTTCCACAAAAATATCTTCTTTAAGAATTATATGATCGGAAGGTGCAACAACTATTTTTGCATTAGGATTCTTATCTAATATTTTATAATTGGCATAAGCAATACATGGGGCTGTATTTCGCAAGGTGGGTTCGCCAAGAACCTGTTCATTATTAATGCTAGGAAGCTGGTATTTTACAAGATCTCGATAAATTTCATTAGTTACAATATAAATATTTTCTTCAGGACAAATTTTTTTAAACCTGCTGAATGTTTGTTGAAGTAATGTTTCGCCTGTACCAAGAATATCAAGAAATTGCTTGGGTTGTGCTTTTTTGCTCATGGGCCAAAATCGTGAGCCAACACCTCCCGCCATTATAACACAATAACGATCTTTATTCATTTTTAGAGTATTTTTTCTGTTGATAAAAAGACAAAGGTATAAAACTAAATAATATTTAGTTGTAATCAAACAATTGATATTAGTATTTAATAAATAGTAATTTTATAATCGTAAAATGAATACAACTTTTACAATGTTTTTTACGTCTGATATTTGACAACAATGGACATTACTGAAAATGAACTCATCAGGCTTTGCAAACGCAAGAATGCCTTAGCACAGAAATTGCTGTATAATACTTATCACAGCAGTTTATTGGGTATTTGTTTGCGCTATGGGAAAAGTAAAGCCGAAGCTGAAGATATTTTACAAATAGGCATGATAAGAATTTTTAAAAATATTGGTTCTTACTCAGGAAAAGGTTCGTTTGAAGGCTGGATGAAACGTATAATAGTAAATACGGCTATTGACAATTTCAGAAAAAACAATAAGTTTTATTATCATCATGATATTGATGAAATTAACGGGGAACCCTATTTTATTTCGGATATTTCTGATGATCTTGAAGTTAAAGATATTCTAAATACTGTTCAGCAACTGCCAAACGGCTATCGCATGGTTTTTAACCTATATGCAATTGAAGGTTATTCCCATAAAGAGATTTCCGGAATACTTGGTATTTCGGAAAACACTTCAAAAACACAGTTGCTCAAAGCCAGAAAAAGCTTAAGAAAAAAACTTTTGATATTAAACAAAATACCCTCTCATCAAATAAAAGTTGAAAATGAAAAATAAATTAAAAAACATTGACGGGTTTTATAAAAGCAAGCTTGAAAACTATAAAGAGAAAGCCGAACAGGATGTTTGGGAAAAACTTAAATGGACTTTGTTTTGGATGCGTTATAAATTGATTATCAGTCTAAGTTTTATTGTTTTGCTACTGGGTTTAAGCTCATTAATTTACATAAACATATTTAGCAGTTCGGAGCCTGCAACTAATAATTATACTTTGGATTACAATAAAACTGAGGTTGTTTTGACAAAAAATTATAAAGAAAAAGAAGTACCGCAACATGAAAAAGAAGTTTCTTCAGAAGTACAAGATGAAACTATAGTTTATAAACAATTATCAAATAACACTAATATTTCTGATTTTGCCCCTAACCCAACTATTATTAAAACAAAAAACGAAAATACTAAACCTGCTAATTCTAAACTGGAAAATCTAAGCACTACATTTGTAAATGAAAAACTACCAATGTCGAAAATGTCCAGCAAAGAATACAACAACAATATTACTGTAAAACCAAATAATAATTTGTTAGATAATAACTCTCATGCAAATATTTTAAACCACGTATTAAGGAATCAAAGGTTTTCAGTTAATGTTTTTGCAGGACCTGCTTTTTCACAGTCTGATATTTTAGGATATGACCCGGAATATTTGGCATTTAGAAATTCAAATGAATCAGACAAATCGGGTTGGTCGTTGGGAGTTGATATGAGGTTTCACATAAAGAACTGGATAATCAGTACGGGCATTAACTATTCTGTTTACAATCAAAGTCGCTCTTATAATTACAACTATCAAGAGTATTCTCCTGAAAACAGTTATTATCAATACGATACAAGCTGGGTATGGATTTTTGACCCACCTAATTACGGAACACCATTGATAACAGACATCGACAGTAGTTGGGTAAAAGCTTATGATAATATTACCATCGACAATTCGGGATTAAACCAATTGAAATATTTTGAAATTCCGTTGTTAGTTGGATATAGATTTAATGCAAATATGTTTGTGCTGGAAATAAATACAGGTGTCTCAGCAGGTTTTTTAGTTTATTATAAAATTAAAGTGCCAGAGTTCACCAACAATAATGATATTGTATCAGCACAACAAATGAACTATACAATGTTCAACTTTGTTGCAAATGCTTCTTTTTATTATTATATCAACAGTAAAACCAGTTTATTTGTATCGCCATATTTTAAGCAAAACCTACAATCTGTTTTCAACGAAAGTTATCCTGTGAAACAGCAATATAAAACTTATGGTTTAAATTTTGGTGTAAGTTTTCGGTTTTAGTAACTTTGTTTTTAAAAAAAAAAGTCACAGATTCACAGACAGACTTATGGAATATTCAAATTATATATATCCATTACAAAATGATTAATATTATAATCTGTGAATCTGTGGCAATTTTTATTACACAATGTATTAATAAAGCCATAAAGAAACAATACACTTATCATAAAACATGAAGTCTTTTACAATTATAGGAATAATTTTTTTACTGACTGTTAACTGTTTCGGTCAGGAAAGAGCTATGGTTTGGTATTTTGGCGACCATTCAGGAATAGATTTCAAAAGTGGGGAACCACAAGTTTTGGTTGATGGAGTATTAAAAGCCGAGGCAGGTTGTGCAAGTATTTGCGACGAAAATGGGAATATTCTATTTTACACTAATGGAAATAAAGTCTGGAACAGAAATCACCAACTAATGGCCAACGGCGATACTTTAAATGGAAGCCAACTTGTAAACCAAAACAGTGTGATTATCCCAAAACCTTTGTCGGATTCTATTTATTATCTATTTACCTTAAATGATTACGATACTTTGCGAGGATTCAATTACTCGGTAATTAATATCAATTTGGAAGATGGTTTGGGTAAACTGGTGGAAAAAAACATTCCTATTTCGATTAACATTCTTGAGAAAATTACTGCTGTTGAACATTGTAATGGGCAGGATTACTGGATAATTACTCATGGTTATAACAACGATTTTTATTCTTATTTGGTTACAGATGAAGAAGCAATATTTGACACAATTAAAAGCAATACCGGTTCTGAACCAAAGGCAGATATTGGCTATTTGAAAGTTTCTCCTGCTGCAAATAAAATTGTGATGCCGATAAACAATGTTGATATTTTAGCTGAAGTGTTCACTTTTAATAACCGTACTGGAGAAATAAATAATCCGGTTAAGGTATTTACAAAACATGAAAATACTTACTGCTTTGGTATTGAGTTTTCACCCGATGGAAATTTACTTTACATAAGTACAGGAGGTAAAAGTTATGATATTTGGCAATATAATTTAAGACAGCAAAACGAAGAACTATTTAACAGTTCGGCAATTCATATTTCAAGTGGGAACAATTTTGCAATGCAACTTGCGCCAAACAGCAGAATTTATATTGCCTGTGAAAACCGGCCTTACCTTAATGCTATTAATAAACCCAATCAACTTGGTAAAGAATGTAACTATCAAGCTAAAGCTGTAAATTTTACCCAAAGCACTTCACTAATGGGATTACCAAATTTTATGCAGTCGTGGTTTTACAAGCCATCATTTGATTTTAAAAACACATGTTTTCAAGATTCCACACTCTTTACTTTTTATCAGTATGAGAATACCGATTCGTTAATATGGGATTTTGGTGATGCTTCGAAAAACCATTCTTTGATAGAAGATGGATTTTCTGTTTTCCACCAATATAAAGAAACAGGTTTGTATAATGTTGAGTTAAAAATATTTCATTGCGATATTGTTGATACGGTAATAAAACAAGTGGAAATATTCCCTTATCCTGTATCAAAACTAATTTCTGATACAGTAATATGCAATAACTGTTCGCTGGTACTTGATGCGGGTAGCGGCTTCGATTCTTATCTCTGGGATAATGGAAATGAAAGCAGGTTTTCAACTATTTACAATAGTGGAACCTATTTTGTGGAAGTTGAAAAAAATGGTTGTTTTACAACAGATACTGTTTTTGTTAGAAATGAAAAAATAATTCTTAAACTACCCAATGCTTTTACACCCAACGGCGATGGGCTTAATGATGAGTTTAGGGTTATTAGCACTAATGATGTAGTTGATTTTAATATGTGGATATATAATCGCCACAGTGGGATTGTTTATCAAAGCAATAATATGTTTGAAGGGTGGGATGGAAAACATCTGGGGAAACCCTGCAATCAAGAAACATTTGTTTGGAACATTACTTTCAGTTATTACAACGAAATGGGAGAGTTAATTAATGAAGTCAAAAGAGGATTTGTAACTTTGATAAAGTAGTGGTTAACAGTTTATCTATCTTAGTCGGACAACTAAACTCCCAATATTTCCGTCTTGCATTTGAAAGGCCTTTTTTTATTCACGGAATAATAACACTAATTTAAAATTACAATTATGAAACACTTTTTACTTCTTTTTTTCGCACTTGTTATTAGCGGCTGTTTGTTGTCGCAAAATGCACCTGTTGCTGTTGACGATTATGTTGATGTTAATCTGGGTGATATAGTAACTGTTAATGTAATCGAAAATGATTATCATCCGGATAGTTTATCTTTTAGTATATTTATGGCTGGTGGATCTGTTTCCTTCACTGACAGTACAATTACGTATGATATAAATTATGAATTATATTATAACCATACTGATACAATTGAATTTAACTATGTCATCAAAGATGAAAATGGAAATTATAATCCTGAATTTTCCAGAGCTATTGTTTTTATTATCATAAAGGATAATAATTATTACGATTTTCTGGATCAGAACAATATTAGGGCAAAAGTTCAGGCAAGCGGCCTTCAGTTTCATAGAGAAGACCCATCAACAATGTATTACGACACTAGTTATTTTGAATTTCCAAAGGGAAGTGGGAAAAACACAATTTTTAATTCATCTTTATGGGTTGGTGGAAATGATGGATCGGGAGAACTAAAATTGGCAGCAGAGCGTTATCGTCAATTTGGTTTGGATTATTGGCCAGGACCCTTAAGTATAAACGGCAGTAACTTAAGTATGGATACTTCTACGGTTATCAAATGGCAAAATGTTTGGAAACTAACCAAAGAAGAAGTGATCTATCACAAGCTTCATTGGTGGGAAGCAGCTTACGAACCTATTGAAAATATTGCTACATGGCCTGCTCATGGTAATGTAGAATTAAATCAGGCAGAATATCTTGCTCCGTTTATTGATGTTGATGGCGACAGTATTTACAATCCAATGTCAGGTGATTATCCGCTTATTCGTGGTGACCAGTGTATTTATTTTATTATTAATGATTTACGGCAACACACCGAAACTGGGGGAGAGGCACTTGGTCTTGAAATTCACGGAATGGCTTATGAATTTTTTGATACGGAAACCGAAGCAATGAACAATACTGTATTTTATAGTTATAAAATATTCAACAGATCATCAAACACTTATTATGATACATATATTGGTCTGTTTACTGATTTCGATATTGGTTTTGCATGGGATGATTTTGTAGGTTGTGATGTAGCAAGGGGTGCTTATTATGGTTATAACGGTGATTCAATTGATGGTAACGGAGAACCAGAATCGTATGGAGATTTTATTCCAGCACAGGGTATTGCTATACTTGGTGGCCCTATTATAGATGCAAACGGAGTAGATGATCCAACAGGTCAATGTGATGAAGGTATTAATGGTATTGGGTTTGGTGATGGAATAAAAGATAACGAACGCTATGGAATGAAGAAATTTCTGTATATGATAAATTCAAATGGCGTGCAGGGAGACCCACAAACAGCAGATGAATATTACGGATATTTGAATGGAATATGGCGAGATGGAACAGTTATGGAATATGGCGGAAATGGCCATGTAAGCAGTGGTGCTTATGGACCGGCAGCAAATTTCATGTTTCCCGGTTTAAGTGATCCTTGTTTCTGGGGAACCGGAGGCGAAGAGCCTTATGGTCCTGTTGACTGGACAGAAACTTCAACAGGAAATGAGCCTGGAGACCGCAGGGGATTGAGTGTTATGGGACCTTTTACATTCGAACCAGGAAGCATGGAAAGAGTTGACATTGCTTATGTTGGTGCATTCCCTGAAGAAGGAATAACAGCTGTTGAAAATCTTATGAACTATATTGACATAATAAAAAATGAATATAAAAAAGATCCTACTTACTTCGGCTATCAATGGTTAGGTATTGAGGATAATAAAATAGAAACTGCGAATAATAAGTTAATTGCATATCCAAACCCTGTAACCAACAAACTTACATTTATTTATGAAGGTACTGCTAATAAAGCAAGCTATAAATTAAGTGATATAATGGGAAAGATAATTTATACAGGAAACATAATCAAAAAAGAGCCACTTACTATTAATCTAACAAAACTGACCTCTGGTGTTTATGTTCTCACAGTAACTGACACAAAAATGATATATTCAGCAAAAGTGATTAAGAAATAATTCAATTAATTTTTCATTTTTACTAAAACTCGTAGTTTTCAAACAGCTACGGGTTTTTTTTATGTTTGAATAAAAAATCTGAAAAAATCCTCTAAGAGCTTTTGAGTCTCTGGGGGGTTGCCATTACAAATTCACTGAAATCCTCCATATTTTAAAAATCCAAAGGACTTTATTATTTCACCAAGACAACATTTATAAGAGAGTTAACAAGATATGTTTTTTTGCTTGACATACAAACACATTTATATCGTTTTCTAAGTTTTTCTTTTTTCTTAAAAATTCTTCCACTTGGAATTTGAAAAACAGAATTTAGTGGAATATCTTCTAAAACAAGCTGTCCGGGATTATCATCATATTTTTGCAAACATCTTGATAGCTCAAGATCAGAATCACATGTAGCTTTTGCATTTTTTAAATATTTTTTTAATGCTTTTTCAATATCCTCAGGAAAAATATTCTTATCTAAAAAATTATTCATTAAACAATAAAACTCCGTTTTCCATTCAATGCCGTGGGGTTTGGCTTTTCTTTTGAATTTATTCCAAACCAATAAATGAGCAATCTCATGAATAAGTGTTATCAAAAATGAATATTTATTTAAATCATGGTTGACAGAAATTCTGTGTTGTAAATTTTTTGTTGCCGGTCTGAAATCTCCTAATTTAGTTGTGCGTGATCTCGAAATTCTTAAATAAATTTTTTCTTTTACAATCCATTCAATAATTGTGTTAAGTGTTTTTTCGGGAAGATATTTTACTAAAATCTGTTTCTCTTGATCCATTCTTACTAATAAATTAGTGTTTGATAATAAAGTCAAACAATTCTAAACTCATAAACTATATATTCTTTTTGTGGATTAATATAACTCCATTTCGAACATTCAATACATTTTTTTGATTTTCTTCTTTTATATGGATACCTTGAAGTTGAGCAAGATGAAAAGATCATTAATAATGCAAAAGCTAATATGGAAAACAAAAAGTAGTTTTTTTTCGTTATAATCATCATATTTTTATTGAAAATTGAAAATTTTATTAATTATATAACGTTATTTTATATTTATAATTTTGTTCAAAAAAGATATTTACACAAAAGTAAAAAATTTATAAACATTTATTAAATTAGCAAAAAAATTACCAAGAGAAAAATGATACGAAACATTGGTAAATATGTGACTTTATTGTCTGAAACCTTTAAAAGACCTGACAAAGGATCAGTCTTCAGGAAACAATTATTGCGTGAATTTAAAAATCTGGGATTAGATTCTCTCGGAATTGTTGCCATTATTTCTGTTTTTATGGGTGCAGTTGTTGCACTTCAAACAGCATATAATATTGATAATCCTTTAATTCCATTAACAATGGTTGGATTTACAACACGGCAATCTATTATTTTAGAATTTTCTCCTACAATTATTAGCTTAATTCTTGCAGGAAAAGTTGGTTCCAGAATATCATCAGAGATAGGCACAATGAGAATTTCAGAACAAATTGATGCATTAAAAATTATGGGAGTAAGTCCTGCAAATTATTTGCTTCTCCCAAAAATTTCAGCAGCAATGATTATTCATCCTGTGCTTATTATTTTCAGTATTGTAATTGGTTTATTTGGAGGATGGCTTGCATGTGCTATCACCGGAATTGTTACTCCAACCGATTATGTCATTGGTTTAAGAAGCTGGTTCGAAACATATACTGTTTTTTATGCTTTGATAAAAACTGCAGTATTTGCTTTTATTATTACTTCCGTTTCCGGTTATATGGGCTATTATACAAGTGGTGGTTCACTTGAAGTTGGTGCGGCCAGCACAAAAGCTGTGGTTTACAGCAGTATTCTTATCATTTTTTTTAATTTAATTTTAACCCAAATGTTGTTATCATGATTCAGGCAGTTAACATATCAAAATTCTTTGGGGAGACGGAAATACTGAATGATGTTTCGCTTACTTTCGAAAAAGGGAAAACCAACCTAATCATTGGACAGAGTGGTTCGGGCAAAACAGTTTTAATGAAATGCCTTGTTGGATTATATGATGTTAATGAAGGCAGTGTTGAATACGACGGTAGAAATATCTCGAAAATGTCTTTCAAAGAAAAAAAAGGAATAAGAAAAGAGCTTGGAATGCTGTTTCAGGGAGGAGCTTTGTTTGATTCTATTAATGTTGAAGAAAATATTATGTTTCCTCTTTCGATGTTTACAAACCAATCTTATGAAGAAAAACTCGAAAGAGTAAATTTCTGTCTTAAAAGAGTAAACCTCGAAAATGTAAACAATCTCCTTCCTTCGGAACTTAGTGGAGGAATGATGAAAAGAGTTGCCATTGCCAGAGCAATTTCTTTAAATCCAAAATATCTTTTTTGTGATGAACCAAATTCCGGTTTAGATCCTAAAACTGCTAATGTTATTGACAATCTAATTAGTGAGATCACTCAAGAATTTAAAACCACAACAATTATTAATACCCATGATATGAATTCGGTTTTAAATATTGGTGATAACATTGCGTTTCTATACAAAGGTAAGCTTGAGTGGCAGGGAACAAAATCCGAAATATTAAAAACAAATAATAATAAATTGAATAGCTTTGTGTTTGCAACAGAATTAACTAAACGATTGAAGTAAAGAAACTTTAACTTTAGGTATTTTAAAAACTAAAATTTAATAAACATTATGAATTTTCTGGATATAATTTTTGCAGTTTTCTTTGTATGGTTTGCATACAATGGTTTTAAAAAAGGACTTATAATCGAAATAACTTCTCTTGCTGCCTTAATTCTTGGTATTTATGTCAGTATAAATTTTTCATTTTACGCTGCTGATTTTCTCAATAATAATTTCGAAATTAACCCAAAATATATGTCAATTATTTCTTTTATGATCACCTTAATTGTTGTGGTATTTTTGGTTTATATGGTTGGGAAGATTCTCGAAAAATTCATCGATATTATCATGTTAGGTTTTTTGAATAAATTGGCAGGCTCTGTTTTTGGAATAATAAAAGCTGCATTTATTTTAAGCGTGCTAATTTTTATTATTAATTATTTTGATGATAATAAATCTGTAATCACTGAGAAAAGCAGAAATAACTCATTGCTTTATGAGCCAGTTTCTTCTTTTGCTCCTACAATAATTCCAAAATTAAACCTCGATAAATTAAAGGAAATAACAAAACCTATTCAGGAGGAGCTGGAAAATCTTTAGAGGTTAAATACTAAAATTTTAGTATTTTTTTATCTGTATGAATTTTTATGTTTGGCTAAATAGCACTTATTTTTTTAAATATTTAACTCCGAATATCGATTAACGAATAATGATTTGAGAAAGAAAAAAAATCAAAAATCGTTAATCGTTAATCGATATTCGTTATTCATTTCTTTATTAAATTGTACACAGCTTTATAATATTGCTTCATTAATATTCACAAAAAACTACTAATAATTACAACAAATTACAATCAATTACTACTAATTACTACAATTAATCACTGTTTAGTTTCACGCTTTGAATATTCCCAATTTTACTCCATTATCGCCTTCACTCCCGGAAGTTCTTTGCCTTCAATAAATTCAAGCATTGCACCACCACCTGTAGAAACATAACTGACTTTTTCTGATAAATTAAATTTGTTAATTGCTGCCACAGAATCACCTCCACCAATCAACGAATACGTTCCATTTTGAGTTGCTTCTGCAATATCTTCGGCAATAAATTTTGTTCCATCTTCAAAATTCGGCATTTCAAAAACACCCATTGGCCCATTCCAAAGTATGGTTTTTGAATTATGTACAACTTCAGCAAATTGTTCTGATGTTTCCGGTCCTATATCTAAACCCATCCATCCTTCAGGAATGTCAAATGAATCACATGAGATTATTTGTGCATCATTTTGAAACTCATCAGCTGCAATAACATCTGTTGGTAGGTAAAAATTTACACCAAGTTTTTTTGCTTTTTCAATAGCACTTTTGGCAACTACCAAAAGTTCTTCTTCAATTAATGAATTACCAATATTTCCTCCTAATGCTTTTATAAAAGTAAACATCATACCACCTCCTATAATGATATTATCAACTTTGTTGAGCAACTGATTTATTATTTCAATTTTCCCGGAAACTTTTGCTCCGCCGAGGATTGCAGTAAAAGGTTTTTGTGGTTCGGATAATACTTTGTTTAAATTTTCTAATTCATTTTCCATGATAAATCCAAATAGTTTATCATTTGGAAAAAACTTTGCAATTACTGCAGTGGAAGCATGTGCACGATGAGCTGTTCCAAAAGCATCATTAATATAAACATCACCTAATCCGGCTAATTTTTTAGCAAATTCTTCATCTCCCTTTTTCTCTTCTTTATAAAAACGAAGATTTTCTAAAAGCAAAACTTCTCCTGTTTTTAAATTCGTTGCTAATTCAAAAGCTTTTTCTCCAATGCAATCATCGGCAAATTTTACATCAACACTTAGTTTTTCAGAAAGAAATTTAAGCAAATGTTTTAATGAAAACTTATCTTCCGGACCATTTTTTGGTCTGCCAAGATGCGACATCAAAATAACTGAACCTTCGTCGTTAAGTACTTTTTTAATTGTAGGAATTGCAGCATTAATCCTTGTTGCATCAGTTATTTCAAATTTATCATTTAAGGGTACATTAAAATCTACTCTGATCAATGCCCTTTTATTCTTAAAATTATATGTGTCAATTGTTTTCATAGTAAATGTTTTGTGAATTTCAGAAAAATCAAAATTAATAATATCAATCCGTTTTTTCTGTTTTATTTCCAAATTAATTTGTATTGATTATTTTGTACTTTCGCCTGATAAAAACTTAATTATGAAAAAAACAATCTATTTATTGTGTTTAACGGCAGCATTTATTCTTGTAGTACTGCCATCTTGTAACTATGAAAAACCGGCAGTTCCGAATTCATCAGGAAAAACGTCAGAAATGCTTATTATTACAAATAATAAAGCACAATGGAATTCACAGCTTGGAGATACAATAAAAGATTTTTTTGGTCAGTTGTGTGTTGGACTTCCACAACCCGAACCATTGTTTTTGATGGTAAATATTCCCGAAGATGCATTTATTGAAATGTATCACAAACATCGTAATATTTTTATTGTTGATATTGATAATAAATTTAAAGAAACTCAGGTTGAAACAAAAAAAGATCTTTGGGCAATTCCACAAAGAGTAATTAAAATTACTTCTCCTGATGTTAATTCCTTTTTTAAGAAATTTGGTGAAGATAAAAATGTATTTCTTGAGCTTTTCAACAGGGTTGAAAGAAGAAGGATAAACAAAGCATATCGATCAATTGCAGTTTCAAAAATCGAAAATAAACTTATAAAAACTTTTGGAATTTCATTAACTGTACCCGGCGGTTTTAATATTGCCAAATCTCATCCTGATTTTATTTGGTTACGCAGGGAAACCAAAAAAGAAAGTCAGGCAATTATGGTTTACAGCTTTGATTATAAAGATAAGTCTTCTTTCGAAATGAATAAAATTATTGCGAAAAGAAATTTTTTCACCAAGAAATTTATTCCCGGACCTACTAATAATTCTTATATGTGTGTTTCGGAAGATGTAATTCTTCCGGTAGCAAATGAAATAAATTTTTTAAAAAATTATGCTATTGAAACCAGGGGTCTTTGGAGAGTTGAGGGAGACTTTATGGGTGGACCGTTTTTAAGTTACACTTTTGTAAACGAGAACACAAACAAAATCATTACAATTGATGCTTATGTTTATGCACCACGAACAATAAAAAGGGACTTAGTGCGACAACTCGAAGCCATTTGTTATACAATGAAATTTGCAGAAAAAAATAATTCAACAAAAAAATAAAATGAAAAATCATCTATCATATTTGAAAGTAAAAAAATTATTTAGTTTATTAATGTTACTTTTAATGGCTATTATTTTTATCCCGACAAATACTTTTTCACAAATTAATAAATTCAAAGGAAGTGATAAAACCCAATTACATCACGAAATACTTGATGATAATTATATTAACATTTCTCGTGAAAACGTTAAAACATCACCTGCATTCAGATATAAGGGCAAAAGTATTTTTACCACTCAGGTTAATGTTGACGAAAATGGAGATAATATTGTTGGGGATGCAGCAAACGAACCTTCTATTGCCATCGATCCAACTAACCCGAACAGAATGGTAATAGGTTGGAGACAATTCGATGATGTTACTAATAATTTCCGACAAGCTGGTTATGGTTATTCTCTTGATGGAGGGCAAAACTGGACTTTCCCGGGAGTTATTGATCCGGGGGTCTTTCGTTCTGATCCTGTTCTTGACTTCGATTCAGAAGGGAATTTTTATTATAACAGTCTTACATCTGATGCAAACAACAATATGACTTGCAAGGTGTACAAAATTGATGATGGCGGTATTGAATGGGATGACGGAGTTGAGGCACAAGGTGGCGATAAACAATGGATGAAAATTGACAGAACTGATGGAATGGGGGCAGGGAATAATTATTCGTATTGGACACAATATTGGAGTTCTTGTTATCCGGGATGTTTTACACGTTCGGTAGATTTAGGTACCACTTTTGAAGATTGTGTTGAAATTTCAGGTAATCCACATTGGGGGACTTTAGCAATAGGTCCGGAGGGAGAATTATATACTGCCGGTGCAGGTCAATATTCTGGAGTAATTGTTACTAAATCAACTTTTGCACAAAATCCGACTTTTCCGGTTTCCTGGGATTTTGAATCACAAGTGGATTTGGATGGAGAAGTTGTCGGATGGGACATTGTTAACCCCGAAGGTTTACTTGGTCAGGTATGGATTGATGTTGACAAATCAGGTGGTCCCGGACATGGAAATGTTTATGTTGTTTCTTCCGTCGACAGAAACTCTATTAATGATCCCAGCGATGTTATGTTTACAAAAAGTACTGATGGCGCAACTTCCTGGAGTTCTCCGCTAAGAATTAATAATGATTTTGCAACAAATAATTATCAATGGTTTGGAACTATGTCGGTTGCTCCAAATGGACGTATTGATGTAATTTGGCTTGATACAAGAGAATCTCCTCAAGGAATTTATTTATCTGCCTTATATTATTCTTTTTCTATTGATCAGGGCGAAACATGGTCAGAAAACAAAAAACTTTCTGATGTATTTGATTCTCGTGTTGGTTGGCCAAACCAGGAAAAAATGGGCGATTATTACGATATGATCTCAGATAATGAAGGTGCTCATCTTGCATGGGCAAATACACTAAACGGCGAACAAGATGTTTATTACAGTTATATTACCCCCGAGAATGTAGGAATCGATGACGTTAATAAAACCCAGAAACTTCTTTCTCTGGCAAGTTATCCAAATCCATTTGTTAAGGAAACAACCATTAGGTATAGATTACCCGAATCTGGTGCAGTTCAGATAATTATTTATGATATTTATGGAAAGAAAATAAAAACTCTTGTTGATAAAAATCAACAATCGGGAATTTACAATATAGTATTTGATGCTAATAAACTTTCCAAAGGAATTTATTATTGTCATTTACAAACAGGAAATCATACCGAAACAATTTCTTTGGCGTTGATTAAATAAAAAAATAGATGAAAAGCATTTTGGGTTTTTAATCCTTTAATTCTAAACCTTTGTAAAACAATATGTTTTGCAGAGGTTTTATTCTTTAACATAAGTAACAATAAATTCTCCTACCGGAGTTTCGTTATTGCTTATAATTTTTCCGTTTACCAGCTTTCCCATAATTGTAGAATCTTTTGGGTTACAGCCATCAATACGAATAAATATTTCATTGCTTTCAGTAGAAAAACTCCAAGTCCCGGAAAATGATCCACCACTTGTAATTACATCCATGGTATGATCTTTAAAATATTCAAAACTTATTGATTTTTGAATTTCAATTCCTTTGTTGATTTGCTCATTTGAAATTTTTGTTGTATCAATATTTGTCACAACTGTTTTGGCTTTCCATACTCCCGGAATATTTTTTTCAGGAGAACCAGTGCATGAAATTATTAGTAATGAAATAATAAAAAGTGCTATTATTGATAAAATAAAATGCTTTTTCATTTGAGTTTTTTGTTTTTTTCTGACTACAAAAGTAATTAATCAAAAAAATTATCAAAAAAATATTTGTTAAATAAATATAAATGTTTTACTTTTGACCACTTGGTTAAACCAAATGATTAAACCACTTGGTAAAAAAATGACATCAAAAAACAAAAATACTGAAGCTAAAATTTTAAAAGCGGCAAAAGAAGTTTTTATTATTAAAGGTCTTGAAGGTAGTCGTATGCAGGAAATAGCTGAAACTGCCGGAATAAATAAATCACTTCTCTATTATTATTATCGCACAAAAGAAAATTTATTTGATGCGGTTTTTAAGGAAGCTTTTTTTAGTATTATTCCACGAATTGCAAAAATGTTTGATGCAGATATGCCAATTTTCAATAAAATTGAAATTTTCGTGAATTATTATATTGATATGATTGTGTTGAATCCATATTTACCCGATTTTATTTTTCATGAAACAAACAGACATTCTGAAAAAGTAGTTCTTTTGTTGAAAGATGCCGGTCTAAATCCTATGATTATTATTGACAATTTTAATGATGAAATTAAAAAAGGAAATATTAAAGCAATTGATTCAAGACAATTGATAATAAATATTATTAGCATGTGTATTTTCCCTTTTGTATCCAAACCGGTAATAAAAGGATTGTTTTTCAATAACGATGAAGAAGAATTTAATGTTTTTATTGAGGAAAGAAAAAAACAAATTACAGATTTTATAATTAATGCAATTTCAATAAAATGAAGCGAGCAATTATTTTATTTACCGTATTGTTAATACATGTCTTTTCATTCGGGCAAAATATTAAAACAATAAATTTAAAGGAATGTTACAAAAGTGCGGTTGAAAATCATCCGGTTTATAAACAATTAGGTTTGTATTCAGCAACATATCAACTGGAGCAAAAAAACATTCAGGTAAATTATTTGCCTTCAATGTCATTAAACGGACAGGCAACTTATCAATCAGATGTTACCAAAATTCCTTTTCAACTTCCAAATATGATTATTGAGGAAATGAGCAAAGATCAATACAAACTTACTTTTGATATTTCCCAAAACATCTATGATGGAGGCATTACAAAAAAACAAAAAAACATTAATGAAGTTGATTTTAAAATAAATAAACAAACCGTTGAAATAGAATTTTATAAATTAAAAGAAAGAATAAATCAGGTTTATTTCAATATTATTTATCTTAAAGAAAACAAAAAAATTCTTATTGTTTCTAAAAAAAATATTGAGTCAAAGCATAAAACAGCACAAGCGGCTGTTAATCATGGAACATTGCTTCAATCGGATGTTGATGCCTTAAAAATTGGGCTGATAATCCTCGAACAAAAAATCACTGAGGTTGAAATAGGAATACAGCTTAGTATAAAAATTTTAAAAGAACTTACTTCTCTAGAAATAAATGAAAACACAATTTTTGATTTCCCTGAGATAGAAATTGCTCATCTTGAATTTCAAAATTTCAGACCGGAGTATCAATTATTAAATCTTCAACAAGAAAAAACAGCTGCATTAAAAGAAGTTGTTTCAGCAAAATTATTGCCTCGCATAGCTGCTTTCGGAAAAACCGGTTTTGGAAGACCTGGTTTTGATATGCTTTCAAACGAATTTGATTTTTTCTATTTCGTTGGTGCCCAAATTAGCTGGAGCCCATTTAATTGGAGCAAAAGTAAAAGAGAAAAAGAAATTTTTAATCTCAGAAACGAGATTATAAATACACAAAAAAATGCCTTTGATAAAAATCTTAAAATCGGTCTGGAGCAAAATAAATATGAAATTATAAAATACAAAGAGCTGATTAAAAAAGATATCGAAATTATTGAACTAAGAAAGAAAATAACAAAAACAGCATCAGCAAAATTTGATAACGGAGTTCTTACGTCATCAGAATATATTGAAGAAGTAAATGCCGAAACACAGGCACAGCTAAACTTTCAAACTCACAAAATTCAAATGCTGATGGCAAAAATTAATTATTTAACAAGTATTGGAAAATTATAAATTAATAATAATAAAATAAACAAACCAAAACACATGAAAAAATATATATACGGGTTGATTTTGCTTTCTTTCTTTGCTTGCAATAGCAACAATAACAGATCAGATGCGTACGGGAATTTTGAATCAACAGAAATTACGGTTTCTTCAGAAGCCAATGGTAAGATTCTTAATTTTAACATTATTGAAGGTCAAAAAATAGATAAAGGTTGCCTTGTTGGTATTATTGATACTATTGACCTTGTTTTGAAAAAAGATCTATTATTAAAAAGTCAAAAAGCTATAGCTTCAAAAAAACTTGATATTGCTGCACAAATTGATGTTCTTCTTCAACAGAAAAAAAACACTTTTATAAACAAAGAGAGACTGAAAAATCTTTTTAATGAAAATGCTGCAACACAAAAACAACTTGATGATATTAATGGTGCAATAAATCTTATTAACAAAAAAGTTGAAGCAGTAAAAGTTAAAACAATTAGCATTAATGACGAAATTAGTATACTCGACAAACAAATAGCCCAGATAAATCAGTCAATAGAAAAATGCTTTATTAATAATCCGGTAAGTGGAACCGTTTTATCAAAATATGTAAACGCCGGAGAAATTGCAATGTTTGGAAAACCGCTGTACAAAATTGCAGATTTAAGAGAATTGAAATTAAAAGTTTTTGTTAGCGGCGATCAGCTTCCGGAAATTAAATTAGGGCAAAAAGTTGAAGTTCTTGTTGATAAAGACAAGAAAACGAATAACATATTACAAGGAACAATCAGTTGGATATCTTCTTCAGCTGAGTTTACGCCAAAAACAATTCAAACAAAAAAAGAAAGAGTAAACTTAGTTTATGCAGTTAAGATTCTTGTAAAAAATAATGGTTCACTAAAAATTGGTATGCCGGGTGAAGTTAATTTCAAATAATTTTTATAATATAGCAAGCTAAATTTATTATAAACCAAAATAAAGAAGATGAAAAAACTAAGTTTATTAATTTTAATTATGGCATTGGGAATATTTGCAGGAAAAACAGTGTCAGCACAAGAATTTAAAGCTAATGATGTTTTAGGAATTTGGCTTAACGACGATAAGGATGCCCAGATAAATATTTATCAAGAAGGTGATAATTATTTTGGGAAAATTGTTTGGTTAAAAAATCCTATTGACGAAGAAACCGGCAAACCCAAAACAGATGATGAAAATCCTGATGAGAGTTTACGTAATACTCCAACTTTGGGATTAGTTATTCTAAAGAATTTTGAGTTTGACGAAGATGAATGGAATGACGGAACAATTTATGATCCCAAAAGCGGAAAAACTTATAGCTGTTATATGATTTTTCGTGATGGAAAAGAAAAGTTAAAAATCAGGGGTTATATCGGGATTTCTCTTTTAGGAAGAACAAGCTATTGGACCAAAGAGAAAGAGCAGAATAAAATGAATTGATGGATTAATGGTGCAGCAAAACATAATGCTTGCGAGATGAAGCTAGCCCGTACGGCCAACGGAAGTCCGTTTGGATGGGAATGAAACATAGATTTGATGAAAGAGCTATCGATATTAGTAAACAATATCAGTAAAAACTTTAATAGCCAGCAGGCCCTTGATGATATTTCAATTTCAATAAAAAAAAAGGAATTGTTTGGATTTATTGGGCCTGATGGTGCAGGTAAAACAACTTTATTCAGGATACTTACAACTTTGTTAAAACCTAATAATGGAACTGCAACAGTTGAAGGTTTCGATGTAGTTAAAAACTATAAAGAAATTCGAAAAATATCGGGTTATATGCCCGGGAGATTTTCTTTGTATTTTGATCTCACTGTTGAAGAAAACTTAAATTTTTATGCCAGTATTTTTAAAACTTCCGTTGAAGAAAATTATCATTTAATTAAAGACGTTTATCAACAAATCGAGCCTTATAAAAAACGGCTGGCAAGAAATCTTTCAGGCGGGATGAAACAAAAACTGGCTCTTTCTTGTGCCTTAATTCATCAACCGAAAGTTTTGTTTCTGGATGAACCAACCACCGGCGTTGATGCTGTTTCCAGAAAAGAATTTTGGGAAATGTTAAAATCCCTTAAAGAAAAAGGAATTACAATTTTGGTTTCTACTCCTTATATGGATGAGGCTGTTTTATGCGACAGAGTTGCTTTAATGCAAAAAGGAAAAATTTTAAGTGTTGATACACCACAAAGTATTATTGATGGTTTCGAAAAACCCATACTTTCGATAAAAACAAACCGAATGTATGAACTAATTTATGATTTAAGAGATTTAAAAAATGCTTTGTCTGTTTTTCGCTTTGGGCAATGTGTTCATTATTGCTCAATTTTACCTGAACACGATATTAAAGAAATTACAGAATATCTTAAATCAAAAGGGCACAAAAATATTGAAATAGAAAAAATTGAACCGGATATCGAAGATTGTTTTATGGATATGATGTAAAAGTTGAAAGCAGAGAACAGAAATAATGTAGTTTGCTTATAAAAGGATTATTGGATTTTAATTGCAAATTCAAAAATAAAAAAAGCAATAAAATAAAAAATTAGGAAAGCCAAACTCCTTCCTCCCGAATGCTTTCGGGGTTTGAGGGAAGGTTGGGATGGGGGTTATTAAAATGAATCAAACTGAAAATATAATAGAAGTAAAAAACCTGGTTAAAAAATTTGGGCAATTTGTTGCAAACGATAATTTGAACTTTGAAGTTAAGCAGGGTGAAATATTTGGATTTTTGGGTGCGAACGGAGCAGGAAAAACTACAGCTATTAAAATATTATGCGGACTGTGGAGACCTACTTCAGGTGAGATAAATGTTGCAGGTTATGATGTTTATAAACAAACCAATGAAATAAAAAAACACATTGGTTATATGAGCCAGAAATTTTCAATGTATGAGGATTTAACCATTAAAGAGAATTTTCGATTTTATGGAGGTATTTATGGATTGTCTTCTTTACAGATCAAAAAAAAGACAAAAGAATTATTACAAAGACTGGGACTTGAAGAATCGCAAAATAAATTGTTAAGTGCTATTCCTCTTGGGTGGAAACAAAAACTAGCTTTTTCAGTTGCAATTATGCATGAACCTCAAATTGTGTTTTTGGATGAACCAACAGGTGGTGTTGATCCGATTACAAGGCGACAATTTTGGGATTTGATATATGAAACAGCAAATTCAGGAATTACGGTTTTTGTTACAACACATTACATGGATGAAGCGGAATATTGCAACAGAGTATCAATAATGGTGGATGGCAAAATAGAAGCACTTGATACACCTGCAAAGCTTAAAAAAGAGTTTAAAGTAAACTCAATGAATGATGTGTTTTTGAAATTGGCAAGAAAATAAATGGGTGATTAAGCGAAAATATTTATTACTTGGTTGAGTAGGCAATAGACAGTAAAGCAGTAAAACAGTAAAGCAGTGAAACAGTAAAATAGTAAAACAGTGAAACAGTAAAACAGTGAAACAGTAAAACAATGAAATTATTTTGGGCATTTGTTAGGAAAGAATTTTATCATATTTTTCGTGATAAGCAGACTCTATTAATATTGTTTGGCTTACCGATTGCCCTTATTATGATTTTTGGATACGTTGTAAGTAATGAAATAAAAGATGTAAAAATTGCAATATTTGATCAATCTAAAGATGGCACAACACAAAAAATCACTAATAAAATATTAAGCTCAGGATATTTTATTTTAGATATGGATATTGATAATGCTAATGAAATTGAGGCTGTATTTAAAAAAGGGAAAGTGCGTGAGCTTGTAATTTTTGAACCTGACTTCGAACATAAACTTAACAAAAATGGTATAGCTAATATCCAAATAATTGCTGATGCTTCAGATGCTAATACTGCTAATTTGGTTGTGAACTACACAAAAGCCATAATTTATAATTATCTGAGTGAATTAAATATCAACAAAAAACTACCACTTCAAATCGAGCCGCAGGTCAGAATGATTTACAACGAAGAACTTAAAAGTTCGTATATGTTTGTCCCCGGCACAATGGCTTTGATTTTAATGTTGGTTTCGGCAATAATGACTTCTATTTCAATTGCCAGAGAAAAAGAACTTGGAACAATGGAAGTACTTTTGGTTTCGCCATTAAAACCAATCTTAATTATTTTAGGAAAAGTAACTCCTTATGTTGTTCTTTCCTTCATAAATACTATTACAATTATATTGTTGGGTTATTTTGTTTTTGGGGTTCCCGTAAAGGGAAGTATTTTATTATTAATCGGCGAATGTATGTTGTTCATTCTTATGGCTCTTTCGCTTGGTATTTTGATTTCTACTATTAGCAAAACACAGGAAACAGCAATGTTTGTTTCGATGTTTGCTTTATTATTGCCTACAATACTTTTATCAGGATTTATATTTCCTATAAAAAACATGCCTGATATTTTGCAGTGGTTAAGTTATATTGTTCCACCAAGATATTTCATTAATATTATTAAAAATATAATGTTAAAAGGAACCGGAATATTATTTGTTTGGAAAGAGACTCTTATCCTTTTCGGGATGATGTCATTTTTTATTTTGTTGAGTGTTAGAAAATTTAAAATCAGATTGGAATAATATATGCGGACGATTTTATACATATTACAAAAAGAATTTATCCAGATTTTTAGGAACAAAACAATGTTACCAATAATTTTTATTGTTCCTATTATTCAGTTGATAGTGCTTGTTTATGCTGCTACTCTTGAAATGCAGGATATTGATACTTATATTGTTGATAAGGATCAAACAATTACTTCAAGGGAATTAATAAATAAATTCAGAGGTTCACCTTTTTTTAAAATTCAGGAAAGTTCTTTTTCGATGAAAGATGCCAACGATGCTTTAGAAGAAAATCGTGCAGATATAATAATTAATATTCCTTCGGGTTTCGAGCGAAAACTTTTTAAAGAAAATCAATCGGAACTGCAACTTCTTATAAATGCTATTAACGGAACTGCTGCAGGACTTACAAATGTTTATGCAACTTTTGTAATCTTAGATTTTAATAAAAATATTATTGCTGAGAATATTAATATTATTCCTCT
This sequence comes from uncultured Bacteroidales bacterium, assembly GCA_964404485.1. Classification (GTDB taxonomy): domain Bacteria; phylum Bacteroidota; class Bacteroidia; order Bacteroidales; family JAIORY01; genus JAIORY01. Next base: position 72,727 of record CAYOKJ010000001.1, read on the forward strand.
CGTACAAACAAAACAAATAAATGTTTCATCATCATTTTGGTATAATCCCGAGTTGAATTATAAAATATATATGCTTCCGGGAATTCTCGTAATCCTGGTAACCATTATCGCGATGTTTCTAACAGCACTTAATCTTGTAAGAGAAAAAGAACTGGAAACCATTGAGCAGATAAATGTTACGCCAATACAAAAATATCAGTTTATTATCGGTAAGCTTTTACCATTTTTAATAATAGCGCTTTTTGAACTTGCATTTGGTCTTATCATTGGAAAAATATTGTTTGATATACCCATGGTTGGAAATATGTTTCTTTTATTTGGTTTTGCCACTATTTATTTGTTTGCGGTTCTGGGTTTAGGATTATTTATTTCAACAGCATCAAGTAGTCAGCAACAAGTTATGTTTATTGCATTCTTTTTTATGATTACATTTATTATGATGAGTGGAATTTTTACCCCTATAGAAAGCATGCCCGAATGGGCACAAACTGTAAATATTATTAATCCTTTTGCTTATTTTATGAAGGTGAACAGGATGATTTTGTTAAAAGGTTCTGATTTTTTTGATTTGAAAACCGAATTTATTTCTATGACTGTTTATGCTATAGCTGCTTTGAGTCTTGCTGTTTGGAAATATAGAAAAGTTGCATAAAAAACAATTAGCCCTTAAAATCCTTAATGTATTATTGGTGAAGTCTTAAAATTAGTGTTCAGACACTAAAGCACGGTTTTTATATTTCTATGTTTAGAGTCAATGGGCTGAATAAATCAGGTGAAACAATTATAAGATGTTCGTTAAGGCAGATGCTTTACAAAGTTAAAGGCACATGCTTTACACTAAATTAATGCTTAGCCTAGTTGATTTTTCGAGTCGGCAAAAAAGCGGTGGCAGGTGTGAATCGCAAATGTGTTTGGCTGTTAGGGCTAGCATCATTCTTTAAAACCTGCAACTTTCAATTTCTCTAAGTAAATTCTAATGTTTTTCTCATGAAAGTCATTTATTTTTTTTAAACCATAGGCAAAATCTGACAAGTAACTTCTTTGTTTTAATGAAAATATTTTAACTCTTGATTCCCAATCAACCATTTTCAAAATTAGTTGCTCATTAATCTTTATGTCTGATTTTGAATTAGACTCCCAATTACTTTCTATTTCTGATTGATTCGGTTCTAATAATTCAGATGCTTCATGAACTACTATTTCCAATATTGTAATCCCTTTCGCTCTTAAGTGCTCACTTATACTTATATTTTTCTTTATTGAGACTGATAAATTAAGAGCAATATCTTGAAGATATTGACTTAATAGACCAGTCTTTGCCCCCCAACGTTCAATTATTTCCCAATTCGCTGCAGAAATTGATTTAATAAGGGCTATTTCCTGATTTATTATTTTCTGATTTACATCA
>CAYOKJ010000002.1:0-64212 GCA_964404485.1 uncultured Bacteroidales bacterium
ATGGTGTTGCCCTGGAAAGAATAAATTATAACCGACCCACAAATGATAAAACCAACTGGCATTCTGCATCACAGCAAAGCGGTTTTGGAACTCCTGCTTTTGAAAATTCTCAGTTTACCAAAGAAGAAGATATTGAAGATCCTGTGAGTGTTTCCCCTGAAATATTCTCACCAAATGCCGATGGAGTTGATGATGTTTTAAATATTAATTACGAATTTGAAAACCCCGGCTACACAGGAAATATTACAATTTATAACTCTGCCGGAAAGCTGACAAAAACCCTTGTCAGAAACGAACTGCTTGGAACAAAAGGAAGTTTTTCCTGGGATGGCATCAATCAAAATAATGAAAAAGCCAATATCGGAATTTATATTATTTACTTTGAAATTTTCGACCTGAATGGCACGGTTAAGCGTTACAAAAAGACTTGTGTGGTGGGGAGGTAATATAGCAAACCCTCCCGTACGGGAGGGTTTTTCTATCTAAATTTTACATTTTTCTCCAAGAATTTAAAATGTAAAAATCTAAATGTAGAATGTAGAATATTTTCTGGTTTTACGTAAAATATTGTGTTACTAAGCTTGCCATAGATTCACAGATTATTATTTTAAAGCAAATCCTCCCGTACGGGAGGATTTTTCATTTCGTTTTCAATGACAATGTTCATCATTATAAAAAGTCTTGGGTAGTGAGGAAGTGATATATAAAAATTATGTAAATTTTTATAAGACAGAACTTTAAAATGACTAAATTTATTCTAAACACATTCTAAATAGTAATTTTTTTACATTTCAATAGCTTCGTATTTTGTTGTTTATCTTTATTTTACATGTTTTTTTAACTGAATTCTAAAAAGGTTTAAATAAAAAAAATAGCTAATTTTATTTAAAAACATTCTAAATAGCAATTTCCCAATATTACTTGAAGCAATAGGAGGTTTTTCTTGGGATGGAATTAATCAAAACAATGAAAAAGCCAATATCGGAATTTATATTATTTACTTTGAAATTTTCGACCTGAATGGCAAGTTTCGGCGTTACAAAAAGATTTGTGTGGTGGGAAGGTAATTTGGTAATTCCTTAAAATTGTTTTATCATGTTAGCTGTCTGCTCCATCAGGGTTGTATTTTATTATAAGTGATTTTAGATTTAGAATTTAAATTTAAAATCTGTGAATCTGTAGCTTTTTTAAAAGATTCAAATCTCTATCCTAAAAAATATTTCCAAAAAAACTTGACAACCCTATACTAATAAACTATATTTGTACGATAATTGTTGTTTTTTATGTTTTTCGTACAGTTTGTAAAATATGTAAAAAATTATGAGGAGATTTATTAGATGAAGGAAATTAAAAATAAAAAGGTTTTGCAGATTGTAAGCACAGGCAAATCATTGTTCTGGAAGTATGGAATAAACAGGGTTACAATTGAAGAAATCTGTAAAGATGCTAAAGTCAGTAAAATGACTTTTTACAAGTTTTTTAAGAATAAAACAGAGCTGGTTAAATATCTTCTTGAAAAGTTAACAAACGATACCTGGGACCAATACTATGCAATAATGGATAAGGAAATATCTTATCCTGAAAAAGTGAAACAGACTATTGAATTAAAAATGAATAATGCCAGTAATTTGAGTAGTGAGATTTATAAAAATTTTTATAAAAATGCTGACCCTGAACTAAGAAAGTTTTTCAATGAACTATCAGCCGAATCACTCAAGAAAATAAGAAAAGATTATATAAAAGCACAAAAAGAAGGAAATATCCGAAAAGATATAAATCCTGATTTTATTCTTTATACGCTAAATTTTATGTTAGATAAAATGGCAAAAGATGAAAATTTAATTTCTATGTACCCAACACCCGGAGATCTTATTTATGAGTTAATTAATTTTTTCTTTTACGGCATAATGCCACGAAATGATGAAAATAAATAAAAAGTTTTATATTATTTTTTTAATGTTTTTGACAATTGTTATTTCTGTCAAAGGACAATCGGGTTTTATGAAAAACATAAAATTTAAAGGACAATTATCTGCTTGGCTATCACCCGACCCGGCAAATTCTTTTCAAACATTTACAGGCATCAGATATATCCCCGAATTATCCGCAAAAAAAGAACTTTCAAAAAAAGTTTCAATTGATGCTGAGATATCTTTAAATACTTTTGGAAATGCATTTATTCATTCTTTTGATAATACAGATTTTGATGGAAACATTAAACCTTACAGAATGTGGGTTCGTCTTTCAACAAAACAATTCGAGCTTCGTGCAGGATTGCAAAAGATTAATTTTGGCTCAGCTACTTTACTGCGTCCATTAATGTGGTTCGACAAAATTGATCCTCGCGATCCTCTTCAATTAACCGATGGCGTTTATGCTCTTCTGGCAAGGTACTATTTCCAAAATAATACTAATGTTTGGTTGTGGGGTCTTTACGGAAATAGTGGCACAAAAGGTTGGGAAATGATTCCATCTTTTAATGACAAAGTTGAATATGGTGGAAGATTTCAAATTCCTGTTTTAACCGGTGAACTTGCATTATCTTACCATTACCGAAAGGCAGATCTTTCAAAAATAAAGCCGGATGAATTATTATCATCAACTGATGTTCTTAATGAAAACAGAATCGCACTTGATGGAAAATGGGATCTTGGAATTGGTTTGTGGTTTGAATTATCGCTCACACATCAGGATTTTGATATTTCTCATTTGTATTACCGAAAAGCAATAAATCTGGGTGCTGATTATACTTTTGCCCTGGGAAACGGATTGAATGTGATGACAGAATTTTTTACTTACGGTGTGTCAGAAGAAGTGTTTTCAAGCTCTGAGAATATATTCTTTTCAACACTATCATTAAATTATCCTCTCGGAATTGTTGATAATATTTCGACTATGGTTTATTACGATTGGACAAATAAAGATTGGTACAGATTTATTAACTGGCAACGAACTTATGATAACTGGAGTTTTTACCTGATGGGGTTTTGGAATCCGGATAAATTTCAAATTTATAATAATCAACAAGATTATAGTTTTTTCACAGGAACAGGAATTCAGTTTATGGTAGTTTTTAATCATTAAAAAGAAGTACTTAAAGTGACTATGGTTATATCTTAAATCAGTGTTCGGAGTTCGATATTCCAAAAGAAAAAGAATAATGAATATTGATTAACGAATGATGATTTTAGAAGGGAAAAATAAATAACGAATTAAGATTAATGAATACTGATTTTAGAAAAGGATTTGAAATCAAAAATCGTTACCCCGAAAGCTTTCGGGGGTGTTCGGGGTTCGGAATTCAAAAGAAAAAAATACTGAATAACGATTAACGAATGATGATTTTAGATGGAAAAAATGAATAATGATTTAAATCAAAATAAAAATGGAAAACTCAGAAATTATTTCTATTAAAGGCTTGGTCAAACGCTTTCCTATTGGTAAAGGATACTTTACAGCTTTAAATGGTATTGACCTCTCTTTTGATAAAGGTCAGTTTGCGGGTGTTGTAGGACCAAGTGGTTCAGGGAAAACAACACTTTTAAATATTATTGGCTCTTTAGACTCGCCATCAGAAGGTGTAGCCAATGTTCTCGGACAGGATGTTAACAAACTTTCAACAAAAAAGGCTGCGATATTACGAAGAAAACACATGGGTTTTATTTTTCAAACTTATAATTTGCTCCCCGTATATACAGTTTTTGAGAATATTGAATTTCCTTTGCTTTTACTAAAAATGAGTAATTCGGAACGCAAAAAAGCTGTGATGGATGCTCTGGATTGGGTTGGAATATCAGACAAAGTTAAATCAAGACCCGCTCAACTTTCGGGTGGAGAATGCCAGAGAGTGGCTATCGCCAGAGCCATGGTTAAAAAACCCGCGCTTGTTTTAGCTGATGAACCAACTGCAAATCTTGATTCAGAAAATTCCTATAATATTTTGCAGACAATGGTTAATCTCAATAAAGAATTGCAGACAACTTTCATCTTTGCCACTCACGACGATAAAGTAATTAAATATTTGAAGAGAAAAATTCTTCTCGAAGATGGTAAAGTTAAATCAGACAATATTATAACTAATTAAGGAGGGCACATGATGTTATCATTAAAATTAGCATATAGAAATTTGGTTGGTGCAGGTCTGCGAACCTGGCTCAACGTATTTGTATTGTCTTTTACTTACATTCTTATAATCTGGCATTATGGTATTATTGATGGTTGGAATCTGCAGGCAAAACAAGACATGAAAGACTGGGAGACTGGAAATGGACAGTACTGGCAACAAAATTATGATCCTTATGATTTCTTTTCTTTTGAAGAAAGTCATGCCCAAATTCCTCAATCTTTTAATAAGGCAATTTGTGATGGCACTATAACCCCTGTTTTAATTTTTCAAGCAACTATTTATCCTGAGGGAAGAATTCAAAATATCCTTTTAAAAGGTATTGATCCAAATCAAAAAATTATTAGTTTACCAACAGATGAAATGAATGTTGTTTCTGAGGAGATACCTGTAATGATAGGACGCAGAATGGCAAAAAACTGTAAACTAAAAGAAGGTGATATTACAACAATGAGATGGAGAGACGTAAATGGAACTTTTGATGCCAAAGAAGTGAAAATTGTAAAAGTGTTTAATTGCAATGTTCCAAATGTGGATGCAGGACAAATGTGGATTCCAATTAAAATTCTTCAGGAAATGATGCAAGCAAAAGATGAAGCAAGTATGTTCATCGTTGGAGAAAACCATGAAATTAATTATTCCGTTTTGGGCTGGGAATTTAAAAGTTACGACTACTTAATGACTGAAGTGGATGAAATGATCAAAATGAAAAAAATTGGTGGGTCGGTGTTTTATTTTATTCTTATTCTTTTAGCAATGTTAGCAATATTCGATACACAGGTGCTTTCTATATTTAGAAGGCAAAAAGAAATCGGGACATATATTGCCATGGGTATGACTCGCCGACAAGTAGTTGGGCTTTTTACTGTTGAAGGAGCCATGCATGCAATACTTGCAATTATTGTCGGTGCAATTTATGGAATTCCATTTTTATTATGGCAAATGAAAATTGGATTTACTATGCCTGCCGGTACTGATGATATGGGAATTGCAATAGCAGAAAAAATCTTCCCTGTTTATGGAGGAGGTTTAATTCTATTTACGGTGCTTTTGGTAATAATTATAACAACTATTGTTAGTTATATGCCGGCACGCAAGATTTCGAAAATGAAACCAACTGATGCAATAAAAGGAAAAATACAATGATACGATTTTTATTTAAAGGATTATTAAGAGATCGAAACCGCAGCTTGTTGCCTGTTTTGGTCGTAACAGCAGGTGTAGCACTCACCGTTTTCGCCTATTGTTATATAAATGGTATTTTGGGAGATAGTCTTGAATTTTCTGCAAAATATACTTCTGGGCATGTAAAAATTATGACCAATGCTTATGCTGAAATCAAAAACCAAAAACCTAACGATCTTGCTCTTATTGAAATTAACGAACTATCTCAAAAGCTAAAAGTAGAATTTCCAGACATGGAATTTGTTCCTCGTATTAGTTTTGGGGGATTATTAGATTCTCCTGATGAAAACGGAGAAACCAAAAAACAGGGAATTGTAGCAGGAATGGCGGCTGACATACTCTCAAAAGACTCAAAAGAAACTGACAGGCTGAACATAAGAAAATCCCTTAAAAAGGGACGGCTTCCCAAAAAATCAAATGAAGTATTGTTAAGCGATGAGTTTGCAAGCAGTCTCGAAGTTGAACCCGGAAATCAGGTTACTCTTATTAGCTCGTCGATGTATGGAGGAATGTCTATTCAAAATTTTATTGTTGTAGGGACAATAGAATTTGGCGTTCAGTTTATGGACAGAAGTGGAATGATTGCAGATATAACAGGAATTCAAAATGCTTTGGATATGAATGACGCCTGTGGTGAAATTTTAGGGTTTTTAGGTTCTACAAATTATGATGATGAGCTTGCACTAAATGTTGAAACCACTTTTAATGAGAAATATTCGGATGTTAATGATGAATTTTCTCCTGTGATGAATCGCTTAAAAAACGATTCGATAATGGCTGGTTATTTTGATTTTATCGATTCGTTTGTTGGAATAATTATTTTCATATTTATTATGGCAATGTCTATTGTTTTGTGGAACACCGGTCTGATTGGTGGTTTGCGTCGTTATGGTGAAATTGGTGTTCGACTTGCTATTGGCGAACAAAAAGGTCATATTTACAGATCGATGATTTTCGAAGCAATTTATATCGGACTTATTGGTTCTATTTTGGGTACAATTGTAGGACTTGTTTTTTCTTATTGGCTTCAGGAGGTTGGAATTGATGTTAGTAATTTTATGAAAAATTCGAAAATGATGATGCCAAGTGTTTTTAGAGCAAATCTAACAACTCCTGCATATTATATTGGTTTTATCCCTGGTCTGTTTTCAATTGTTTTGGGAACCATGTTATCTGGAATTGGGATTTATAAACGTAAGACAGCTCAGTTGTTTAAAGAGCTTGAAGCGTAAAATTATTTTAGATTTTAGATTTTAGATTTGAAAAATAAATTCTGCAAAGCACATTCTCCTCCTATTTTTAGGAGGGGTTTGGGGAGGTAAAAATTAAATGAAACTATTCCTTTATAAATTGGGGGAGTTGGTAGAAAAAAATAAATTTTAAATCATTGCCTCGAAAGCTTTCGTGTGTATTCGGAGTTCAATATTCTGTAAAAACAGAAAAACGGAATGTTGAATGTCGATTAACGAATAATGATTTGAGATGGAAAAAAATAAATCCCGAAGGGATTGAACTATGATTAACCCTGTACGAATTGCAGGGATAAAAATAAGAAAACACAAAAAACCCTGAAAAGGTTTAACAATTATAAAAAATTATACAAATGAAAAAAATATTAATATTATTATTGTTGATTCCAAATTTTATTTTTGCTCAGTCTCCGACAGGAAAAGAACTTTTGGAAAAAATAGACCAAAACATGGCTGCGAAAAGTACCATCACTACTTCAAAAATGATAATTCATGGTAGGAGACAAACACGAATAATTGAAGCTAAAACCTGGGGAATTAGTGATAAAAAATCATATACCGAATATCTGGCACCGGCACGAGAGCAAGGAACAAAAATGTTAAAACTTGAAAATGAGCTTTGGATTTATTCTCCTTCTTCCGACAGGATAATTAAAATTTCCGGGCATATGTTACGGCAGTCTTTAATGGGTAGCGACCTCTCATACGAAGATATGATGGAAAATGCAAAGTTGCTTGAACAATACGATGCAGGAGTTACCGGATCGGAAATTATTCGAGAGAATGATTGTTGGATTGTTGAACTTCAGGCAAAAACGGCAGAAGTTAATTATCAGGTTCGTAGAATTTGGGTTGATAAAATTAGGAACGTTCCCTTGAAAGAAGAACTATATGCTAAAAGCGGAAAACTCTTAAAAAAGATTGAATTATTTGATGTTACAAAAATTGGTTCTCGTTGGTATCCACATAAAATTGTTTTTAAAGACATGCTGAGAAAGGGCGATGGAACAGAGTTTATTGTTGGTGAAATTGAATTTGATAAAAAAATTCCTGAGTATGTTTTTTCAAAGGCTTCTTTAAGAAAGTAATCTTTTGTTTTGAATGGGAGCGCGGATTACACGGACGAACACGGATAATCGCGGAAATTATATTAAAAAACGATCCATGAAAATCTGTGTTAATCCGCGTACTCTGCGTTTCCGTTTCCATTATATTAGCCTAATAACCTGAGTTCGACTACAAACTAATTGATTTTGTGTAACTTATGTCAATATGTGCTTTTTCTTTGTGATGCTTCGTGTCTTTGTTCCGAAAGCTTTCGGAATTGTGGCAAAAAAAGTAGCCACTAAGTCCCAATCCCGAAAGTTTTCGGGACTAAGAATCACTAAGAATAATCATTGTATTTCCTTGATTTACAGCATAAGAAAAAATATTAATAATCTAATCCAGGTTAATAAAACCTAATTCACCGACACACCAATAGAAACCACACTGATTTTAATATCTGGGATTTTGTGCAACGCCTGGGCGCAAGCTTCTATTGTTGCTCCTGTGGTTATTACATCATCAACCAACAAAACATGTTTGCATTTTAACAGCTCTTTACTATTTACGTCGAAAATTTCATTTACATTTTCCCATCTTTTGAAGCGTGATTTTCTAGTCTGTGTTTCCGAAGCTTTTGTTCTAAAAAGAAGATCTGTTTTTATTTCAACTTTCATACCGGCAGATAATCCTATTCCAAAATACTCACTTTGGTTAAAACCTCTTTTTTTTTGCTTTTTGGGATGCAAAGGCACGGGAATTATCAAATCAATTTCATCATATAATTTGGATTTTCTTAATTCATAAGCATAAAGTTTTCCTATTTTTACTCCTATTTGTTTTTTGCCTTTATATTTCAGCTGATGAATTAATCGCTGCACTTTACTTCCTTTTGTGAAAAACAGAAAAGATGCAGCATTTTCAATTTTCACTCTTCCCCAGAAAATTTTGCTCACCTTATTTTCTTTCAGTAAATGAAAATTTGTTTTCGGCAAATGATACTGGCAAGGAGTACAAATTATATCTTCGTTTTGAAACAAAGAATTCCCACAGATTGCACAGGTACTTGGATAAATCAATGAGACAAAGTCTTGAAAAAAGGACATATTTGATTTTTTTTGAATTAAGAAACTCGAACACTAATTAACGATTTTTGATTTTCATCTTTTTTAAATCATTATTCATCATTCGTTAATCGTTATTCGTTATTCATTATTTTTTTGAATTCCGAACCTTGAACTCTGATTAACGATTTTTGATTTAAAATCCTTTCTTAAATCACCTTTCATCATTCGTTAATCGTTATTCGATATTAATTATCAACTTGAAAATATCTTTAATTTTTGTATATAGTTACTACTTAATACCATTTTCACTTTTTTGTTCTAAAACTTCTTTCCTTTTCGGGATATTATATACTTTTGGTAGAATTTAAAATCACATTTTAACAATGTCAAACACTATTTCTGTCATAAAAAAGATTCAATATTTATGCCTGATTATCCGATTATAGAAATAAAGAATTTATCGGTCAGTTTTAAAACTGATAATAGCATATTAACGGCTGTTGATAATATTAGTTTTTCTCTTGAAAAAGGAAAAACACTGGGAATTGTCGGGGAGTCGGGTTCGGGAAAATCGGTTACTTCTTTATCAATTATGCAACTTGTTGATTGTCCTCCGGGAAAAATAGCAAGTGGAAATATTTTGTTTTCCGATGAAGATGTGAAGCAAACCGATCTTTTAAAACTTCCCGAAAAGGAAATAAAAAAATACCGCGGAAACAAGATAGGGATGATTTTTCAGGAACCAATGACTTCGCTTAATCCTGTTTATAAATGTGGGAAGCAAATTTCTGAATCTATTCTGCAACATCAAAAAATTTCTCATAAAAAAGCAAAGCAGAAAAGCATTGATTTACTTACAGAATTGCAACTTCCACGTCCTGAAGACATCTACAATTCTTATCCTCATCAACTTTCGGGCGGACAAAAGCAAAGAGTGATGATTGCCATGGCTATTTGTTGTAATCCCTCAGTTTTAATTGCCGACGAGCCAACAACAGCTCTTGATGTAACTGTTCAAAAATCTATTCTTCAGCTTATCAAAGCTCTTCAAAAAAAACATGGAATGAGTGTGATTTTTATCACTCACGATCTTGGAGTTATTGCAGAAATCGCCGATAAATTGTTAATAATGTATGATGGAAAAATTGTTGAACGGGGAGATTTAAAAGAAATTTTTCAACATCCAAAACATCCCTATACTAAAGGTTTGCTGGCTTGTCGTCCACCAATGGATGTTCGCTTAAAAAAACTACCCGTAATAAAAGATTTTCTTAATGAAAAAAACAAAATATCTGTTGAAGCTTTCACAAAAAAACTTATCATTTCTGATGAACAACGCAAAGCAGAACAACAATCTCTTTTTGAAAAAACACCTTTATTAAGACTCAGAAATGTTAAAACTTATTTTCCCATAAAGTCAGGGTTATTGAGGAAAACAAAAAGTATTGTAAAGGCAGTTGATGATGTAAGTTTTGATGTTTATCCTTCCGAGACTTTAGGCTTGGTTGGAGAATCGGGTTGCGGAAAAACTACTCTTGGGCGTACAATTTTAAATCTGATAAATGCTTCGGAAGGTGAAATAATTTATAAAAACAGAAATATTTCACAACTTTCAAAAATAGAATTAAGAAAATTAAGAAAAGATATTCAGATAATTTTTCAGGATCCATATTCTTCGCTAAACCCACGAATGACTGCCGGTTCAGCTATCATGGAACCACTTAAAGCACATAACATTTATAAAAATTATAAAGAAAGAAAAGAAAAGGTTTTTGATTTGCTTAAAAAAGTTGGCCTCGAAAAAGCACATTATTATCGTTATCCACATGAATTTTCAGGTGGTCAGCGACAAAGGATTTGCATAGCCCGTGCTTTATCACTCAAGCCTGAATTTATAATTTGTGACGAATCGGTTTCTGCTTTAGATGTTTCTATTCAAGCTCAAGTATTAAATCTGCTTAACGACCTAAAAAAGGAATTTGGTTTTACTTACATTTTTATTTCTCACGACCTTTCTGTTGTCAAGTTTATGTCTGACAGAATGATGGTTATGAAAGACGGTAAAATACAAGAAATTGGTGATGCTGACGAAATTTATTATCATCCGAAAACTGAATATACTAAGCAGTTGATTGATGCAATACCTAAAGGAGAATTTTAGGCTTTTTTTTAACAGATCTTTCCTTTTATCAATATAAATTACTACTATTCAAAAGCTTTGGCAAAATGTGTGTTTAGTAAGGGTTTCATTCTGTCTGTTTAAATATTTTACAAAACATCATTTCGGTATAATCAAAATAGAATGTGTTTACTCTAAAAAATTAACGGAGTCGAAATCTATTTGGTGAAACTTTTTACCGATTTACTACTTTTATATTCAGGGTTTTAAATTTTTGTTTGCAAATACAATTACCTTTGTAAAGTTTCTTAATACAAAGATTATGATTAAAAAGAAAAAAAAGGGTGCAAAAAAAAATACTTTCGTAAATAGTATTTTAAGTATTTTCGGTAACAATCCGTTCAGGGCTTATAACTACAAACAGGTTTCTCAACTTCTCGGTATAAGTGATAAAATAAGCAAAAACCTTGTAAATACTATCCTCAAAGAGCTTTGTCAAAATGAAGATTTGATAGAATTTAAGCCCGGAAAATATAAGGTCAACCCAGAAAATATTGTTAATTACGCTAATAAAACAGCAAATATCACAGGAATTGTTGATATGAAACAAACCGGAAAAGCATATTTAATTTCTGATGAAGGTGGTGATGATATTTTTATTTCTGCAAATAATACCGGACATGCACTAAATGGCGACAGAGTAAAAGTTTTGCTTTTTCCTCAACGAAAAGGACGTAAACCCGAAGGACAAATTACAGAAATTATTAAGCGTGCAAAAGATCAATTCGTTGGAATTATAGAGGTTTCAAAAAACTTTGCTTTTCTTGTTCCAGACAGTAGTTCTGTTCCTGTTGATATATTTATTTCAAAAAATAATTTAAAGGGTGTAAAAAATGGAGAAAAGGCAATCGCAAAAATTACCAATTGGCCGGAGAAATCAAAAAATCCTTTTGGAGAAATAGTTGAAATTTTGGGTATGCCCGGAGATAATGAAGTTGAAATGCAATCTATTCTCGCTGAATATGATTTTCCACTTTCATTCCCGAAAAAAACTGAAAAAGAATTAGAAAAAATTTCTAATCAAATATCAAAAGCAGAAATAAAGCTCCGTAAAGATTTCCGAGAAGTTCTTACTATTACAATAGATCCTTTTGATGCAAAAGATTTTGATGATGCTATTTCAATAAAAAAACTAAAATCAGGTAACTGGCAAATTGGTGTTCATATTGCAGATGTTTCTCATTTTGTAAAACCGGGAACGTCGATTAATAACGAAGCCTTAAAAAGAGGAACTTCAATTTATCTTGTTGACAGAGTTGTTCCTATGCTTCCCGAAAAGTTATCGAATAACATTTGTTCGTTACAGGCAAATAAAGATAAACTTTGTTTTTCCGCAGTTTTCGAAATGGATGAAAATACAAAAGTTATAAACGAGTGGTTTGGAAAAACAATAATTAATTCTAACAGACGATTTAATTACGAAGAAGTTCAAAAAATACTTGAAACCGGAAAAGGAGAATTATCAGAAGAAATATGCGCTCTGAACAATCTGGCATCAAAACTTCGTAAGAATCGCTTTGACAAGGGCTCTATAAATTTCCATTCACAAGAAGTAAAATTTGAGCTTGATGATGATGGAAAACCCTTAAGTATTTCTATAAAAGAATCGAAAGATTCTAATAAATTGGTGGAGGATTTTATGCTTCTCGCCAACAGAAAGGTTGCCGAATTTATTGGTAAAAAAAGAGAGAACAAAACCCCAAAAACATTTATTTATCGAATTCATGATGTACCCTCGCCGGAAAAGCTTAATACTTTTGTGAGTTTTGTCAGTAAGCTTGGTTATCAAATTAAAATGGATTCCACAAAAAATCTTATAAATTCTTTTAATAATTTATTTAAAGAAATTGCCGGAAAGGCTGAAGAAAATATGATTGAAACTATTGCCATCAGAACTATGGCAAAAGCAGTTTATTCTACAGAAAATATTGGTCATTACGGACTAGCTTTTAAGTACTATTCTCATTTTACTTCGCCCATCAGGCGATATCCTGATTTAATGGTACACCGTTTGCTTGAAGCTTATTTAGAAAACAAACCTTCGGCAAACAAAAAAGAATATGAAGAATATTGTGAGCAATGTTCGCAATTGGAACGACGTGCAGTTGAAGCCGAACGAACATCAATAAAATACAAACAGGCAGAATATCTTCTCGATAAGATTGGGCAAAGTTTTGACGGTGTAATTTCGGGTGTCAGTAAATGGGGTATTTATGTTGAAATTGTTGGAAATAAATGCGAGGGCATGGTTCGTTTAACTGACCTTTACGATGATTTTTATTATCTTGATGAAGATAATTATTGCGTAATTGGGTCGCAATCAGGGAATAAATACAAGCTTGGCGATAATGTTATCGTTAAAGTAAAACGTATTGACCTTGCAAAAAAACAAATGGATTTCGAGCTAATGTAATCTTATAATCTTAGTTTTTTGAAGGATACAAATAGATGATTAATCCTCCTATTACAGGACTAAAAATCATACAAAGAAAAAATGACCATTCTGTACCCGGTTTTTTCTTTTTTCCTATATTTTCTGAAATTATCAATGACAAAATATACCAAATGGTAAAAACCAATATTATTATAATTTCATTCATTTTAAATTTTATTTAATTCATTAATGAAATAGAAATAGAAACAATAAAGGGATTATTATTCCCAGAATCGTAAGCCAGGCACCTCTGCCGGTAATTCCTTTTTTCCCTTTAATAATAAATAATCCTGTTATGGCAATTAATATTAAAGCTCCGGCAAAAATATCAGAAAATGATGTCCACCACAAACCAGGATTATAATGAAGGTAATTAATTTCTTTAAAGATTGGTCTTTTTCGTGTTTTTTCAATTGTTCCAATACCTTTTGAAATATTAAAAACAGCAACACCGTTTTTTAAAAATACTTTAAGAGTGTTATCATTGGGAAAATAATGTTTTTTATAATATCTTCCTTCATTAAATTTATCAAGGAAATTTACAATATCAGTTTTATTCATGTCAGTATTTATTACATTATTAAACTCAACATTATTTTTAATAATAATATAATTCGGATTCCAATCATCTAAATGATTAATTGCAATTCCTGACAAAGCATAAATTATTGTCATCCCAAAAAACAAAAAACCAAGATCGCGATGGATCACACGGTTCCATTTTCTCCACTTAAATTTCATTTTATATAATTTTTGTTTTACAAATATAAAAAAAGCCGGAATTATTAATCCCGACTTTATATATATTTTTTAAATTGCTTTATTCCGCTTTTGGTTCCGTTGCAAATTTATATTCTGAACATACAATAGAATAATATACCAAATACCCTTTTTCTGTTTCGGCAATTTCTGCTCTAAGATTTTCTATTTGCTTAAATCCATCTATATGTTCACCCTGGTCAGCATTTTTACCTTTAGAAGTTTTATGATCTCCTTCGCCTTCTTTTTCTTGTTTATCTAATCCTTTCCCTTTTTCAGATTCTTCATTATTGGCTAATAGTTCATTTTCCCAATCATTAAGGTAATCTTCATCTATTCTCAGTTCTTCAACAATACCCTCAACTTTAATTGATTTTCCAACCCATTCTGTATTAAAAGCCGGCATATTTTCTCCAACTGTGATTTTAACTCTTCCTTTTGAATTATCATCAATAATAAACATTTTGTCGCCACCATGCATACAAACATGATCAACTATTCCTTTAATATAAACAGCTTTTCCTGTCAGGCTTTCAGCTGTATCGTCAAATTCAGCAATACTAACAACTATTGGACTAACAGCTGTTATTATGCTTTTATCATTATTGTTTTCAGTTTGTTTTTGTTGATTTCCACATGAAAATAAAAAACCTGAAATAATTACTAATATTATTAAATTTCGTGTCATAATTTTTTTATTATTATTAATTAATGAATTTGTAAAAGTATGTAATTAGTTTAATATTTATTAATTAAAATCACTGCCTATTTTTATTCCATCATATTTTTTTTCTACACCATTTTTGTAATAAATTTTCATGAAAACGCTACCATCATAATTATATTTTATCCACTCCCCGTTTTTTTTACCCATTACATAAAAGCCTTCTTCTTTTTTATTTCCATTATCCCAATAATAAATATGTATTCCGTTTGGATTATCATCAATAAATTTTCCTTCAAAACTTTTTTTACCATTATTATAAAAATGCTTCCATATTCCATTGCGCTTTCCATCAATATATTCACCTTCTTCTTTATTATCACCAATTTTATATATCCAAAAACCATTTTTTAATCCTTCAAAATATTCGCCTTTAGTAATAATATTTCCGAGTTGGTTAAATTCGGTTAAAATTCCATTTGCAATGCCTTCCGAAAAATTTTCTTCTCTTAATAATCTTCCCGATTGATAATACCAGCTCCATTTTTCTATTAATTTTCCATTGTCATTAAATTTTCCTTCCTGTTCTAATTTTCCACTTTTATGATAATATTTCCATTCTCCTGTTTTAATATCTTTTCTATAATTCCCTTTGGCTTTAATATTTCCGTTATCAAAATATTCATTCCAAAAACCATCTCTTTCTCCTTTTTGAGTAATAATTCCCTTTCCTATTATTACACCATTTTTAAAAATATATGAATTTTCAACAGTTCCATCTTCCGAATATTCACGCCTTATTCCTTCAGGAACACCATCTTTATAACTTGCAACAATTTTTACTTTTCCGTTTTTATAATAATCCTTTTTTACATCTAATTTTTTTAGTTTAGCAACATTTTCCTGAATTACTCCATCTGTAAATTTTTCAGCTTTTTTTAGATTTCCATCGTTGCTATATTTTTTAAAAAAACCTTTTTTATTACCATGCTTATATTTCCCGACTAATTTCAATTTTCCATCAGGATAATAATATTTCCAAATGCCGTGTTTTTTATTTTGTTGATCGAAGCGATTAATATTTTCTTTGTCAACAATAAATCCTTTTTTATAATAAAATAAAGTAATTATTCTTCCATCAGCTGCATATTCCTTACAAATTCCTTCTTCTAATCCATCAATAAAATTTACACTTCTTTTTATTTTTTCATCAGAATAAAAATTTTGTGTTAAACCATTTTTTATGTCATCAATAAAATTTTCACTAATAATTTCTTCTTCCTGATAGATTTTTCTTCTTCCGTTTTTCTTTCCTTTTTTATAATTTATCTCAAGAATAATATCTCCATTATCGTTATAAAATTTCCATACAGAATCGAGTTTAAAATTTTTACGATTTCCTTCAGATATTAATATTTCATTCAAATTATATGTTTTCCAATATCCGTCCGGTTTTTCACCACGCATAAATCCTTCGCTTGATTTTTTTCCATTTTTATGATAAAAAATATTATAACCATCGGGGTTAATATCATTTTGCGATATTGCTGAATTAATGATAAAAAGAAATACAAGTATTATTTTAAATTTAAACATATAATTATTTTACTGTTTTTCCTTTAACAACTCTTTGATTAATTTCTTGTCGGTAAATTTCATCTTTTTTTATCCATAATCTTGTGTTTTCAGCTTTTGAA
This sequence comes from uncultured Bacteroidales bacterium, assembly GCA_964404485.1. Classification (GTDB taxonomy): domain Bacteria; phylum Bacteroidota; class Bacteroidia; order Bacteroidales; family JAIORY01; genus JAIORY01. Next base: position 16,403 of record CAYOKJ010000002.1, read on the forward strand.
TCTACATTGTAAATTAATGTATCGTAAACTATTCCATAATAACTACCAATATTTTTATTTAATAATATTTTATAAAAGTTATCTTGATTTTTTTTATGAAAAGTCACAGTATTATCATTTTCGAAAGAAATAAAAAGTTTGTCATTAGTAAAACTATCGCATGTCCCCGGAGTATTTTTAGCAATTATTATTTGGTCAATATAATTTCCATTTTCAAACACTATTTCACCTCTTGCTATTTTAGCTTCATTAATAGGCATAACTCTTTGTAAAATAACAGTATTTGAAATATAAAACTGAACTTTTTTAATATCTAATTTTTTATTTTCTATGTTTTTTCTAAGATTTTGTGTAAAATAAATTCTCTTAGTACAAGATAATGTAAACATCATTAATGCTATCAGACCGATTAAAATTATTTTATTTTTCATGATTAAAATTTAATAATTAGCTACTTTCTAAAAATTATATTTTTATTTTTTATTATTAATAACTTTAGATAATTGAAGCATTTTTTCAATAGATTTTTTTGCTTTTTCAATTTTTATATTATCTAATTTTATTTCCGGTTTTTCATTAACAAGACAATCATATACTTTTTGTAAAGTATTTTTTTTCATATATTCACAATCATTACAAGAACAGTTTTCATCAGACGGAACAATTAAAAATTCTTTTTCCGGAGAATCTTTTTTCATTTGATGAAGTAATCCTGTTTCACTTGCAATAATTATTTTTTTAGAGTCAGATGATTTTGCATATTCAAGCATTTGCGCTGTTGATCCAATAAAATCTGCGAGTTCTAAAACAGCTGCATTACATTCGGGATGAGCTATTAATTTTGCTTTGGGATTTTTAACTTTAATTTTTATTACAGCTTCATTATTTAATTTATCATGAACTTCACAAACACCATCCCATAAAACCATATTTCTTCCGGTTAAATTATTAATATATCCACCTAAATTTTTATCAGGAGCAAAAATAATTTTTTCATCTTTTGGAAAACTTTCTACAATTTTTACAGCATTTCCTGATGTACAAACTACATCTGAAATAGTTTTAATATCAGCTGTACAATTAATATATGAAATAACTATATGATCGGGATATTTTTCTTTAAACTTTTTAAATTCATTTAGAGGGCATGAATCAGCAAGTGAACATCCTGCATCCATATCCGGAATAATTACTTTAGTTTTCGGATTAATTATTTTAGCTGTTTCAGCCATAAAATGAACTCCACAAAAAACTATTATCTTTGCTTCTATTTCAGCAGCTTTTTTAGCTAAAGCTAAACTATCTCCTACATAATCAGCAATATCTTGTATTTCTGGTATTTGATAAAAATGCGCTAATAATACCGCATTTTTTTCTACTTTTAATTTTTTAATTTTTTCTGTTAAATTCATTAATTGTTTTTATAATATTTAAGCTATATATTTCAGCACTAAAATTAATATTTTTATTTTCTTTAATTTTAAACAGTTTTAATAATATATATAATATATTTATTAATTAAAATTTTAAATGTATTATTATTAGACTTGTTAATAAACTAAATTTTTAATGATTATTGTAATTAAAATGTATCAAAATTATTATTAAATATTTAATAATTACATTATTAAAATAAATATATTTTTCACCAAATAGCTAATAATTTTGTTAATAATAGTTTAATAAATTTTGATAATAATTTTAATCATTAAGCTTTATAAACAATTTGTTAATTATTTAAATATTTATTATAAAATTATAACAATTTTTAAAGGAATAAACATTATTTTGTTTATAACTAATAAAAAATTGATTTTAAGATAATAGCGTAAATATAAACTTTTTTTGATTTAAATAAAATCTTAATTTTAAAGTAATTAATAAAGATAATTAATTTTTAAGTAATTTTGTATTTAATAAATTATTAACATGTTTGATAAAAGTAAAAATATATTAATTGGAAGCGATCACGGTGGGTTTGAAATGAAGGAATTTATTAAGAAAAACTTATTAAAAGAAGGCTATAAAATAAAGGATTTTGGGACAAATTCTACTGAAAGTGTAGATTATCCTGATTTTATTCACCCAGTGGCAAAAATTATTAATGATAGTGAAAATGATTTAGGAATAATACTTTGTGGAAGTGGAAATGGTGCACAGATGACGGCAAATAAATATATAAATGTAAGAGCTGGATTATGTTGGACGGAAGAACAGGCAAAGCTTATAAGAATGCATAATAATGCAAATATTATTTCTATTCCAGGAAGATTTGTTGATTTTGAGCTTGGATTAAAAATGGTAAAAGTATTTTTGGAAACCGATTTTGAAGGTGGACGACATAAACAAAGAGTTAATAAAATATCACAAATTCGTTAAAAAGCATAAATGACGGAACTACATAAAAAATTTATAAAGGATTCTGAAAAAAAAGCTTTTGATATTAATCATCGCAATACCATAAAGTTTAATATTTCGAGATATGAAAAGGCTGTTATTAATGGAAAAAAGCAATTCAAAAATCTTGAACTTGCGCGAAATAGAGCTGCAAATATTAAACATAAAGTTATTAGCGAAACTGAAAATTATTTAAACGAATTTGAGGCTAATTTTATTAAACATGGTGGAAAAGTTATCTGGGCTGAAGACAGTAACGAGGCTATTAAAGAAATACTTAAAATATTAAAAAAGCATAATACAAAAAAGGTAGTAAAGTCAAAATCTATGACTACCGAAGAAATTGAATTAAATCAATCTCTCGAAAAAAACAATATAGAGTCACTTGAAACCGATCTTGGTGAATACATAGTTCAGCTTAATAATGAAAAACCTTATCATATTGTAACTCCGGCAATGCATTTATCTAAAGAAGATATTGCAAAATTATTTAATAAAAAATTTAAAACACCGAATAATAGTACACCGGAGGAAATAACTGCTTTTGTAAGACAGCTTTTAAGAGAAAAATTTACAGAAGCGGATGTAGGAATTACAGGAGCTAATTTTCTTATTTCAGATATTGGAGCTGTTGCATTGACCGAAAATGAAGGAAATGGTGTAATGTCTATGGCATTCCCAAAAGTTCATATTGCAATTGCGGGTATAGAAAAATTAATTCCATCATTGGAAGATCTTAATCTTTTTTGGCCATTACTTTCAACATACGGAACAGGACAAAATATTACAGTTTATAATTCTATTATTACAGGCCCAAAACAAGAAGATGAACTTGATGGTCCCGACGAAATGTATGTTGTTTTATTAGATAATAATCGTACTAATTTACTAGCAAAAGAAAAACAACGAAGAGCACTATCTTGTATAAGATGTGGGGCTTGTCTTAATAATTGTCCTGTTTATAAAAATATTGGGGGACATTCTTATAACACAACATATAGCGGACCAATAGGAGCGGTTATAACTCCATATTTAAAAAGTATGGATGATTATAAACATTTAAGTTTTGCTTCGTCGTTATGTGGAAAATGTACAGATAATTGTCCAGTAAAAATACCCTTACATCAATTATTGCTTTACAATAGAAATGATTCTATTAAAGAAAGTAAAATAAAATTTTCAGAAAAATTAATGATGTTTGGATGGAAAAAAGTTATGCTTAATCGCTCTTTAATGGATATTGTTGGAGGAAATCTAAAAAATATTGCAATTAAAATGTTTTTTAGAAAAGCTTGGGGACCACGACGCGAACTACCAAAGATACAGCCAAAATCTTTTAAGAAGCTTTGGAATATAAGAAGGTGAAAAAGCTAATGGCATATATTTTTAGTCAAGTAATTCGGAAATTTTGTTTCGGAGGTCTTCGCCTCGTAAATTTTTAGCAATAATAATTCCGTCAGGGTTAATCAAAATACTATGAGGGATTGATCGTACACCGTATAATTTTCCGGCTTCACATTTCCAACCTTTTAAATCCGAAACTTGCGTCCATGCAAGACTATCATCAACTATTGCTTGTTTCCATTTTTCGCTATTATTATCAAAAGATATTCCAATAATATCAAAACCATTATCTTTGTAATCGTTATAAACAGATACAATATTTGGATTTTCCCTTCTACATGGAATACACCAGGCTGCCCAAAAATCCATCAACAAATACTTACCTTTTAATGAAGACAAAGTTATAGGATTTCCTGTTGTATCATTTAATGTAAAATCAACAATTGGTTGATTAATATCTACTCTTTTCAAGATTTTAACTCTTTCGGTGAGTTTATTATAATAAATTGAGCCATAAACAGATTCATCGAAATTGCTTGTAATTGAATCAAGAGTACTTAAATTAAAGTGATATGAATTTCTGTAAATAATATAAGGTGAAACAAAATTGCTGTCATTATTAAAAGCATAAGATATTAAAAATTCTATTTTTGCATAATCATTTTTTGTAAAAAGAGAATCAGCATAATCAAGCTTTAGTTTATCATTTTCCGCTTTAGCTTCTTTATAAATATTTTCATAAATATTTCTATCTATCTCATTAAAACTATCCATTTGATTTTTATAGGAATTATAAATATTTTGCGAAGATGATCCGGTAATAACAGCATCAATATTTCCGGTAGTATCAATATTCATTTCTATTGTTATTTCTGCCGGTTCAACAAACACAAAAGTATTTAATTTTTTCCCTTCAACAGAAATATAATAAACTTCAGCAAAATCAACACGTCCTTTTAAGGTGAAACCACCGTCTTTTATATTTGATGAATCACAAATAATTTTATCCCCGTCAACATAATGAATCAAGTATAATTTAGTAGTATCATTTACATTAATTGTTCCTTTTATCGAAAAATTGCTATTGTTTGTACAAGATGACAATAATACAATTGCCACAATAATAGATAAATATTTTTTCATTTTTTCATTTTAATATTATAAAATAAATATTGAATAATAATTACCAAAGATAATGTAATAATAGTACCAAGTAAAATATTGTAAAAAGTTAACAAAATTTCGTTAAAACTAAATATATCAAGAAAATACAAAACAAAATTATGAACAAAAATTAATATCAGTGAATATAAAAAAAACCATCTGAAACCAAAACTTTTTATTCCTATTTGCATATTTGGTTCAATATCTTTTCCTGTGGATAAATATTTTATTAAAGATGGTCGAATAAAAGCAACAAGTACAGTTGCAGCTGCGTTAATACCAATTGATTTCATAAAAATATCAACACCAAAACCCAAGGAAAATGCAGAAACCAACAGCAACCATTTTGGTGTTTCTTTTGGTAGCAATAGGATAAAAAGTATATAAAAATATGGATTAAGATATCCGTTGAATTTAATATTATTCAACAACAATACTTGTATTAATAATAACACAATAAAACGAATAATATTTCTTGTAATAATATTACTCATGCTGCGAATCCTTTACTAAATTAATTTCTTCTTTTTTGTTAATATTTTGAATTACATAAACATAATTCAGGCTATTAAAATCAGTTGAAAAATTTAAAACCGCACTATTTAAACTTTCTCCCATTTTGGTTTTGTATTTATCAAAAGTTCCAATCATTATTTTTTCAGGAAAAACAAAAGAAAAACCACTTGTAATAATTGTATCGCCTTTTATTAAATTAATATGAGTTGGAATATCTGTAATGGTTCCTTTTTTATAGGAATTTTCATTCCAAATTAAATTTACAAGTTGAAGATTTTTTTTAATTTTCGCACTTATTTTTGCGTCTTTATGGATTACCGACATTACTGTACAATAATTTTTTGAAACACCAATTACAATTCCCACAATTCCCTCATTACAAACAACACCCATATCTGCTTCAATTCCATTCTTTCTTCCTTTGTTTAGCATAAGATAATTACTACTACGGTTAGTGGAGTTGTTAATTACTTTTGCGCTTATGTAATTATAATTTGTGTCTTGATGAGGTATTAATGTGCTATCCATAGCATTTTGATCGAAAGAAATAGTTTTTAATTTTCCAATTTCCTCCGATAACTCACGATTAACAGATGCAAGATTAAAATACTCTGAAATATTATTTGCACCTGAAAAAAGAGAACCTGTAAAATGATTTGTTGCGTTTATTATTGCAGAACCTTGAAATCTATTATTATTAATGATTAATATCACTGAGAATATTTCTAATAAAAGAAACAGAAAAAAGAAATGATATTTTATCAAAAACGAAAAAAAGTATCGCATGGTTTAAAATATTAATAACAAAGGTTCTACTTTTGAAGTTGTAAATTTTATTGATTGATTCAGACATTTAATCATTCTATCATTAATTTTTAATACAACCAAAATAACCCATCATTTACTTAATAAGGAAAGTAAATTTATCAAAATTCTTTAGTGCAATTCCTGTTCCTCTTGCCACAGCTCTAAGTGGATCATCAGCAACATGTACAGGAAGTTTAGTTTTAAGATGAAGACGTTTATTTAACCCTCTAAGCATCGAACCACCACCTGCAAGATAAATACCTGTTCTGAAAATGTCAGCTGAAAGTTCAGGAGGAGTCATCTCAAGAGCATTTAAAACAGCAGTTTCTATTTTAGAAATAGATTTATCAAGAGCTTGTGCAATTTCGGTATAATTAACAGTAATTTCTTTAGGAATTCCGGTTAACATGTCTCTTCCATGAACTGCATAATCATCAGGCGGATTATCAATTTCTGTCATGGCTGCCCCAACTTCAATTTTAATTCTTTCGGCAGTGCGTTCTCCAATATTAATATTATGTTGTTTACGCATATAATCAACGATATCAACAGTAAAATCATCACCTGCAATACGAATAGATTTATTATTAACTATTCCGCCAAGGGCAATTACTGCAATTTCGCTTGTACCACCACCAATATCAATAACCATGTTTCCGGTAGGTTCCAGAACATCAATTCCTATTCCAATAGCAGCTGCCATTGGTTCGTGAATAAGCCTAACTTCTTTTGCACCTGCTTGCTCAGCTGAGTCTTTTACAGCTCTTTCTTCTACTTCGGTTATCCCGGAAGGAATACAAATTACCATTTTTAATGCAGGCGGAAAAATAGATTTTTTTGTCCCTATCATTTTGATAAATTCACGAATCATATATTCTGACGATTTAAAATCAGCAATAACCCCACTTCTTAAAGGACGAATAGTTTTTATATTTTCGTGGGTTTTTCCATGCATCATCATGGCTTTTTTACCTACAGCAATAATTTTTCCTGTATTACGCTCAAGTGCAATTATTGATGGTTCGTCAACAACAACCTTATCGTTATAAATTATTATAGTGTTTGCAGTGCCTAAGTCCATTGCAATTTCTTTTGTTAAAAATGAAAATAGTCCCATTATTTTAAAATTAAAATTAATTTATAAAGCAAATTAATGCTTAAAATGTCTTGTTCCGGTAAATACCATTGACATACCATTATTATTGCAAAAATCTATAGAGTCTTTATCTCTTATTGATCCACCCGGTTGAATAACGGCATTAATCCCTTCTTTATTAGCAATTTCTACTGAATCGGCAAAAGGGAAAAAAGCATCGGAAGCCATAACCGCACCATTAAGATCAAAACCAAATTCTTTGGCTTTAATAATTGCTTGTTTTAGTGCATCAACCCTGGATGTTTGCCCCACTCCACTTGCGATAAGTTGCTTGTTTTTTGCCAAAACAATTGTATTTGATTTTGTATGTTTTACAATTTTGTTAGCAAAAACCAAATCTATCTTTTCAGACTCAGTTGGGGCGGTTTTTGTTACTACTTCAAAATCCTCAACTGATTCGGTTTTTAAATCTTTTACTTGTTGAATTGCTCCGTTTAAAATTGATCTGAATTGCTTATCAGGAAAATCAAACGAATTTTTTTGTAAAATTATTCTATTTTTCTTTGATTTAAGTATTTCCAAAGCATTATTTTCATATCCTGGTGATAAAATTATTTCACAGAAAAGTTTATTGATTTCTTTTGCTGTTTTTTCATCAATAATTTTATTACAAATTAATACACCGCCAAAGGCAGAAACAGGATCTCCGGCAAGTGCTTTTTTCCAGGCATCTATCAAATTATCTCTACTGGAGATTCCACATGCATTGTTGTGTTTTAAAATTGCAAAAGTAGTTTCATCAAAATCGTTTATCAGATTTATTGCAGCATCAAGGTCAACTAAATTATTGTAAGAAATTGTCTTGCCGTGAAATTGTTCAAAGACTTCATCGAGTTTCCCATAAAAAATTCCTTCTTGATGAGGATTTTCACCATATCTTAAAGTATTAGATTTTGTTATACTTTTCTTAAAAGATTTAATGTCTTCATGTGTATTAAAATAATTAAAAATAGCTATGTCGTAATTTGATGAAATATTATAAGCATGAGCTGCGAATTTCTTTCTTTCTTCTATAGTAGTAAAACCTTTGTTGTTTTCGAGCAAATTTAACAATTCAGAATATTGGTCGGAAGAAGGAATAATCAACACATCCTTAAAATTTTTTGCTGCTGCCCTGATAAGCGAAATACCGCCAATATCAATTTTTTCTACTATTGCCTGTTCTTCAGAAGTCTGTTTTATAGTTTCTTCAAATGGATAAAGGTCAACAATTACCAAATCAATTTCGGGTATTTTATAATTTTTCATTTCTTCAATGTCACCTTGGTTTTCTCTTCTGCCAAGAATACCCCCAAAAACTTTTGGATGCAGAGTTTTTACTCTTCCACCTAAAATCGAAGGGTAAGAAGTTAAAGATTCTACAGAAATAGCATTTATTCCTAAATCTGCAATAAACTTAAAAGTACCACCCGTTGAGTAAATATTTATTCCTAACTTGTTTAGTTTTTTTACGATCTCTTCTAAGCCATCTTTGTAAAAGACTGAAACTAATGCATTTTTGATTTTTTTCAAGATTCTGAGTGTTTGAGTTTTGCGACTGCAATTTTATTAAAAATCAGAACAATAAACAATTAAAATCTTGAATTTTTGTTGCGAATTTATTTCATAAGTTTAACAAAATGCTTTATTTTCGTAAACAAAACAAAAAACATATAATCCAATGTTTAAAAAAATGATAATATTAAAATTGATTCGCGAAAGCTATATTTTTGCATTTCAGTCGATAAAAGCAAATAAAACCCGTACCATTCTTTCTTTAACAGGTATTACAATTGGAATATTTTCTATTATTTCAATTTTTACTGTTTTCGATTCAATGGAGCGATCAATCCATTCAAGTATTGATTCTTTGGGCGACAATGTAATTTTTGTACAAAAATGGCCTTGGGCAATGGGGGGTAATTATCCCTGGTGGAAATACTGGCAACGACCAGAACCAAAATTACAGGATTTAAAACAAATTCAAAAACGTAGCAAGACAGCCAAGGCAAGTTCATTAATGTTGGAAGTAAGCAGAAATATTAAATATCAAAATACTACAATCGAAGATGTTCAAATTTCTGCTGTTACACAAGACTATAATAAAACAATGTCATTTGATTTGCAGCAAGGTAGATATTTTACACCAATAGAATCGAATGGTGGTAGTAATGTTGTAATAATTGGAAGCGAAATTGCCCAAAATTTATTTGGACGCGCCGATGCTTTGGAAAAAAAGATTAAAATATTTGGACGTAAAATGCTTGTTATCGGGGTGATAAAAAAAGAAGGAAATAATCTCTTTGGAAACTCATCAGACGAAATTGCAATTATACCATATAATTTTGCCAGAACCGTACTGGATGTAAAAAATATTAGCTCTTCGATTATTGTGGTAGCAAAAGAAAATATTTCAAACGAAGAATTAAAAGATGAACTAACAGGAGTAATTCGTTCGATTCATAAACTAAAACCATCTGAAGATGATAATTTTTCGATAAACGAAACAGATATTATTTCGAAAGGTTTTGACGATATGTTTGGATTTATTGCCGGTATTGGTTGGATAATTGGCGCTTTTTCTTTGCTTGTTGGTGGTTTTGGAATTGCTAATATTATGTTTGTTTCGGTAAAAGAAAGAACAAGTCAAATAGGAATTCAAAAATCCCTTGGCGCAAAAAATTATTTTATTTTATTACAATTCCTTTTCGAAGCTATTTTTCTTTCATTAATGGGAGGTGTAGGGGGTTTGTTGATAGTTTATTTATTGTCACTTATTGTTTCAAGCTCAATGGATGGATTTTCACTTGTATTAACAAGCGGTAATATTATTTTAGGAATTAGTGTTTCTGCTGTTATTGGTTTATTGTCGGGAATTATTCCGGCATACATGGCTTCAAAGTTAAATCCTGTTGAAGCAATGCGTTCAAGTTTTTAAAATTAATTTATTAAAGCATAATGGATTACATAATTAAGGTAAAGAAACCTTAAAAAACAGGATAATATTATTACCTTTACGCCACTAAAAAAACATTATGGACAAGCGTTGGGTAATAAAAAAACAAGCTGATAAAAAGGCTGCTGATAAACTTGCCCAAGAGCTGAAAATATCATATAATTTAGCAAATTTACTAGTTCAGCGCGACGTTAATACATATAGCGAGGCTAGAGCTTTTTTCCGTCCTGAACTTTCTCAACTTCACGATCCCTTTCTGATGAAAGATATGGACAAGGCAATCATCAGAATGGAGAAAGCCATCCAAAATAATGAAAAAATTCTTATTTATGGCGATTACGACGTTGATGGTACTACAGCCGTTTCTCTTGTTTATACTTTTCTTAAGAAATTTTACAAAGAAATAGATTTTTATATTCCTGATAGATATGGCGAAGGATATGGAATTTCTACCCGTGGAATTGATTTTGCTTCTGAAAATAATTTTGCTCTCGTTATTGCTCTTGATTGTGGAATTAAAGCTGTTGAAAAAATTGAATATGCGAAATCAAAAAATGTTGATTTTATTATTTGTGACCATCATCGCCCCGGAGATACAATTCCTGACGCAAGTGCTGTTTTAGACTCAAAAAGATTAGATTGCAATTATCCTTACAAAGAATTATCCGGTTGTGGAGTTGGCTTTAAACTTATTCAGGCATATCAACAAAAAAATGATTTTCCATTTTATGAACTTGAGGAATATCTTGATCTTGTTGCTGTGAGCATCGCTTCCGATATTGTTGCTATTACCGGAGAAAATAGAATACTGGCACATTTTGGATTAATCCGTATAAATACTAATCCAAGGCCGGGTATAGAAGCAATTTTACGATATAGTAATATCAGACGAAAACCTTTCAGAAATTTATATAAAAAAAATATTTTTTCAATAGAGCTTACCATTAGCGATTTAGTGTTTTTGATCGGACCACGAATTAATGCTGCAGGAAGAATAAAAAGTGCAAAAAATTCTGTTGAATTACTTGTTTCAGAAGGCATGAAATATGCACAATTACTAAGCGAACAAATAAATGTTTTAAATACTGAGCGTCGTATTCTTGACCATCAAATAACAATTGAAGCTCTTCAAATGATTAAGGATGACGAGAAACTATTAAAATGTAAAAGCACTGTTGTTTTCAATGAAAACTGGCACAAAGGTGTAATCGGAATTGTAGCTTCTAGGCTAACAGAAACCTATTACCGTCCAACAATTGTTCTTACAAAATCTGATGGTTTAATAACCGGTTCTGCCCGCTCAGTCAAAAACTTTGACGTTTATAACGCAATAGAATCGTGTCGTGATTTGTTGGAGCATTTCGGCGGTCATAAATACGCTGCCGGACTTTCTTTAAAACCAGAAAACCTGGATGCTTTTACAAAGAAATTTAATAAAATAGTTGATTCAACGATTGAGGAGGAAATGCTTATTCCTGAAATAGAAATTGATTCGAAAATTAGTCTGAACGAAATAAACAATAAATTTTTTAGAATACTTCGGCAGTTTTCTCCTTTTGGTCCTGGAAATATGGCTCCGATTTTTCTTACCGAAAATGTTGTTGATACAGGAGAAGCTCGCATTGTTGGTAAAAATCATTTAAAACTAAGTATTGTTCACCCCGATATTACCAGTTTACCAATATCTGCAATTGCTTTTCAGCAAGGACATCAAATTACTAATGTGAAAAAAAATATCCCTCTGAATATATGTTACCATATTGAAGAAAACGAGTGGAATAATAATATATCGCTACAGCTTAATATTAAAGATATAAAACAATAAAACCGCGTATTTTTAGTTTTTTATTTCAGGCATTATTTAATATTCTAACATTGATGTAATCTGAAGATTAGGATTAATATATTTTTGTATTTGAAAAAACATAAATCATGAGAAATCTAAGAAAACTTACTTTAATATTTTTACTTAGCTTTTATTTTTTGAATTCATTTTCACAGGGAATCGGAATAGGTGAATGGAGAAACCATTTACCACACAAAAATTGTATCTCGGTTGCCGAAGCAAATAATAAAATTTATTGTGCTACACCATATAGTTTATTTTATTATGATAAAAATGATAATAGTGTTGAACAACTAAACAAAATAAATGGATTATCTGATTTTGGTGTAAGTATTATCGAATCCGACAAAAACAATAATATCCTTTTGATTGCTTATACAAACGCAAATATTGACTTAATAAAAGATGGAAATATTATTAATATTCCTGACATTAAACGAAAAACAATTATTGGAAAAAAAACAATAAACAATATTTTATTTGTTGATAAGTTGGCTTATCTTTCTTGTGGATTTGGAATTGTTGTTTTGGATGTTGAAAATGAGGAAATTTTAGATACTTATTTTATTGGACCACAAGGTAATCAAATAGATGTTCTGGATTTAACATACAACGACACATCATATTTTGCCGCAACAGAAAACGGTATTTATACAGCTGCAATTGATGAAGCAAACCTTGCAAATTATGCTGTTTGGTCAAAGCCTGAAAATTTTCCAAATCAAAATACAAAGTTCGATGAGATAGAATATTTTAGTGGCAAACTTATTGCAAACAATTATCAAAGTGGTTATGCTAACGACACTTTGTTTGTTTTTGACGGATTGACCTGGGACTATTTTGAGTCTGGATTTTCTGCTGATTTTAGAAGCCTGAAATCTTTTAACGAAAATATATTAATTGTTTCGAATACAGTAATTAATATTTATAACGAAGACTTTATACTGGAAAACACAATTCATAATCCAAACTCATTTTTTCTTTCTCCAAATGATGCAATTATCGATAATAATAATTTTGTTTGGATTGCAGATACATATAATGGACTGGTTAAGGTATTTGCTGAAAATTCAGCAGAAAGAATATTACTTGAAGGGCCGGCAACTGCAAATGTATTTTCTCTGTCTTCAAAAGGAGATGCTTTATGGGTTGCACCGGGCAGCAGAACCAGCGACTGGGGAGCACTTTATAAAAGAGATGGTGTTTTTTATTTTAATGATAATGAATGGACAAGATATTATTATAACAACAATCCGGCATTTGAACAAATTCATGATGTAGTTACAATTGCAATTGATCCAACAAATTCGCAAAGAGTTTTTGCAGGGGCTTATCGTAACGATAGTGCCATTGTTGAATTTTTAGGAAACGAAGTTGTAAATATTTATACAGAAGAAAACAGCTCTTTACAAAAATGGCCGGCAGCCGATCAGATTGCAATTACAGGAATGGATTTTGATTCAGAAAATAATTTATGGGTTGCCAATTCCGGTGCGCCAAATATTCTTTCTGTAAGAGTTGCCAATGGTACTCCTGACGGAAAATGGAATTCATTTAATCTGGGTTCTGTTGCTTCTGGTATTGATATTGGTGAATTAATTGTTGATGATTATAACCAAAAATGGATAATCAAAAGAAAAACAGTAGAAAGCCCGTATTATTTGTTTGTTTTTAGTGAAAATAACACAATTGAAAATACATCAGATGATAATATTAAAGGAATAACATCTGCTCCCGGACACGGTAACATTTCAGGAAATAAAGTTTATTGTGTTGCAAAAGATCAGGATGGAGAAATTTGGATTGGAACAGATGAAGGTATTTCGGTTATTTATTCTCCAGAAAATGTTTTTACAAATAATAATTTTGATGCTCAGCGTATTTTAGTAGAACAAGATGGCTATGTGCAGTATCTTCTCGAAACAGAAGTTGTTACAAGTATTTGTGTTGACGGGGATAATAAAAAATGGATAGGTACAGATAATACCGGTGTTTTTTTATTGTCAGCGGATGGCACCGAAGAAATTCTTCATTTTACTGTTGAAAATAGTCCTTTGCTTTCAAATATGATTAGTGACATAGCTATTAATAATGATGGAGAAGTTTTTATAGGTACAGCAAATGGAATAATTTCATATAGGGGGACAGCTACCCCGGGAACTCCAACATTTGAAAATGTTTATGCTTTTCCAAATCCGGTGAGAGAAGGATTTACTGGAAAAATAGGAATTAAAGGATTAGTAAATAGGGCTGATATAAAAATAACGGATATTAACGGAACCCTGATTTATGAAACTAAAGCAGAAGGCGGACAAGCAATTTGGGACGGAAGAAACTTTAACGGAAGAAAAGCTCAAACAGGTGTCTATCTCGTATTTTCAACTAATGAAGATGGTAGCGAAACGATGGTTACTAAGATTCTTATTATTAATTAAGCATCAAAGGTTAACTTAATTAAAATTAAAAATAAAATTACTTTCCCAAATTTCTAAAATTCACATATTGAATCCAATAAAACAATTTAACTACAAACAAATGAAAAACATTTTTACAAAACTATTTTTTGCTTTTGCAATACTTTTATTAATTTCAGCTTGCAGTAATAATGAAACAAAAAATAAACATCAAAAACGAATAACTAAAGCTGATACTGTTGATGCAACTAATGATTTTTATGATAATGCCGAATTGTATAATTTAGAAATGTTTGACATCGAAGTTGTGGGCGAAATCCTAAATCCGGGAAAAGTTGATTTATCAAAATTGCCTCTACATAGTGTTATTGTAAAAGAAACTGTTCTTTCGGATGATGGTAATAAATTTATCGGAGCTTACCGTTACGATGGTTATTCTTTGTATGACATTTTAAATAACAGAAAATTAAATAAAAAGAATGAAAATCATTTCAAGCCAATTATTGATTTATATGTTGAGGTAGAAAATGAGCTTGGCGAAAGTGTGAAAATCAGCTGGGGAGAAATTTTTTACCCCAATCATTTACCCGAAATTATCATTGCTTCAAGAGTTATGAGAATAGTTCCTTCGAAAACCAATGAATTATGGGAATTACCAAAAAAATCAAAACTAATTATTAAAAACGATCTTTTTACTGAACGAAATATTAGCAAACCTCAAAAAATTACCGTTAAGTCGTATGATAAAAAATTTAAAGTAGAAAAAGGTAAAAATCCACTATTTTCATCAGAAATAAAAATTTATAATGAGAAAAACAAGCCAACTATAATTTCTACAAACCCTGCGGATATAAAAAACCATACAGTACATACGATTTATTACGGGAGAGGCAGAGGCATTCACAGTACAGAGCCTTTTACAGGAATATATTTTAAAGATTTGCTTCAGCAATATTTCCCTCTTACAAAAGAGTCAATTATGAATGGAATTTTCGTTATTGCTGCTGACGATGGTTACAGAGTAGTTTATACTT
The DNA here is from genome assembly GCA_964404485.1 of uncultured Bacteroidales bacterium. Taxonomy (GTDB): domain Bacteria; phylum Bacteroidota; class Bacteroidia; order Bacteroidales; family JAIORY01; genus JAIORY01. The sequence continues at coordinate 32,016 of CAYOKJ010000002.1, forward strand.
TAAGTGAAATTTATAATAGAAATGATCAATCAGAAATTTTGTTAATTTGTGATCAGAAAGCTATAAACAATGGTATTTTTAAATTATTTCCAAGTTGTGATTTCTTTTCGGATAGAGCCGTGAAAGCAATAACGGAAATACATTATTCGGAAAAATAATATCTTTAAAAAAAATTTAAAGATGCTTCACAAAACCCGTGGAATAGTTTTACATCAAATTAATTATTCTGAAACCAGTGTAATTGCTAAGATTTATACTGAGCAATTTGGATTGCAATCATACATTATCAGAGGGGTTAGAAAAGCTAAATCCAAAATTAAGAGAAATTTATTACAGCATCTTTCGCCCGTTGATATGATTGTTTATCATAAGGAAAAAAGTAACATTCAAAATATTAAAGAGATAAAAGTAGATTTTCAATTGCAAAGCATTCCTTTTGAAATTACAAAAGGATCAATAGCAATTTTTATTAATGAAATTTTATACAAATCGGTAAAAGAAGAAGAAGCTAATCCAAATCTTTTTGAGTTTATTTTTAATTCTGTTAAACTTCTGGATGAAACAAAAGACAAATACATAAATTTCCATTTGTTGTTTATGATACATCTTACAAAATTCCTTGGCTTTTTTCCAAGAGGGAATTATTCGCCTGTAAAAACATTTTTTGATATGGAGGAAGGTGTATTTTGTGGTAGTAAACCCTTACACGGAAATTATATTAAGGAACCCATAAGCAGGAAATTTTTCGATTTGCTGAAAACAGAATTACCTGATCACGCTTCTGTATGCCTCAACCAAAAAGAAAGGCAAGATATTCTTCAAAAGCTAATTGATTATTATTGTCTTCATCTTCCTGTTTTTAAGGGAATAAAATCACATCATATTTTAAGGGAGGTTTTGGAGTGAAAGGAGTTATTAATTTTAGTTTTTGGGAAAAGGCAGTAGATGATTTTTCTACATTTTACATCGAAATCGTAACTCTAAAATCACAAATCTAAAATTTTAAATCAACTTGCTTGTTATATATTTTTTATATATGTTTGTAACTTAATGTGAAGAAAATAAAAAAGTAAGCTTATTTACTCATATTGAAAAAATAAACGTAAGAGTAACTTTAGTTGGATGTTACCCACAAGCTGAAACCCCACAGCATATTTTACACATTTGGTTTTTGCCGACACACTATTCAACCCTGAAAAAACCAAAAGAGTAAAATTCTCCCGACCTTCTTATAGATTTATATATTAAATAATAATATACAATTGTATTGTTTGTAAATATTTTAATATATCTTTGCTCTTTACAAATTTATATCAAAGTCTAAAATGGACTCTATGAATAGGATTAAAATAGTTTTAAAAGAACAAGGACGAACCCAGACTTGGTTAGCTGAAAAAATTGGAAAAAGTTTTGTTGTTGTGACCAACTATTGTAACAATAACTCCCAGCCAAGTATTCAGGTTTTGACTAATATATCTAAAATTTTAGATGTTGATGTCCGAGAATTACTCGTTTCCACAAAAAACAATTTAAAAAATGGATAAACATCTAAACATATTCAAAAATGGAAGTTTTTGGCTAAGAGCCGATTTCCATTTACACACAAAAGCGGATAAAGAGTTTATTTATATTGGTGAAGAAAATTCCTTTATTTCATCTTATGTTGACAAGCTTGATGAGGAAAAAATCAAAGTTGCATTCATAACAAATCACAATAAATTTGATATAAATGAATATACAGCTTTATCAAAAAAGGCACTTAAGAAGGAAATATATATAATACCGGGAGTTGAACTTTCTGTAAATGACGGAGCAAATGGTATTCACTGTTTGGTAATTTTTAACCCAACAGAATGGTTAGAAAATAATACGGATTTTATTAACCAATTTTTAACTCAAACATTTGCAGGAAAAGCAAATTACGAAAATGAAAATGGAAGGTCAAATGATAATTTAATTGAAACAATAAAAAAATTAGATGCATTTGAAAAAGACTATTTTATAATTATGGCTCACATTGAACAAACAAGTGGTTTTTTCAATGAATTTAACGGAGGAAGAATAGAAGAATTAGGGAAACAACCATTATTCCGAAAATCAGTATTAGGCTTTCAAAAAGTGCGGACACGTGATTATATAAAAAATCTCAAATTATGGTTAGGGAATGAATTGCCAGCATTTGTTGAAGGTTCAGACCCTAAAAAGATTGATGAAATTGGGAAAGGCGAACCAACGTTTTTAAAACTTGGAGCATATAATTTCGAAGCAATAAAATATGCTTTGTTGGATAAGAATTTTCGTCAATCAAAATTATTAAAAAACCCAACTAATGGATATATAAAATCTATTAGTTTCAAAGGTGGTAAATTGGATGAAAATACTGTGTATTTGAATCATTCAATGAATAATTTGATAGGAATAAGAGGTAGTGGAAAATCTTCAATTTTAGAAGCCATTCGGTACGCCTTAGATATAAGTTTAACAAAAGACCAGAATGTTGATTTTGAATATAAAAATAATTTGGTAAATGCACTTTTAAGTAGTGGTGGAAAGATTACTTGTGTTTTGGTTGATGACCAGGGCAATGAATATAAAACAGAAAAAATATTAGGAGACAGAACAAACATATACAAAGATAATGAACTTCAATTAGGCTTAAAACCTAATGCCATTGTTAAAAAACCAATATACTTTGGGCAAAAAGACCTTTCACAAATTGGAGATTCATTATCAACAGAATACTTAATAAGCAAACTCATAGGAGACCGATTAATAAATAAAAAACGAGAAATTGAAAACAAGAATCAAATCATCCTAAACTTATTGAATGAAATTAAAAGGGTTGATGCCAACTTAGATACTAAATCTGCATATGAAGAAAGATTGGCAGAGTTAAAATTAAAAATTCAAGTTTTTAAAGACAATGAAATTGACAAAAAACTAGAAAAACAAATTGCCTTTGATAAAGACATAAACTTTATTAAACGAGTTGACAAATTCGAGGTTAAAATCATTGATGCTTTAGATGAATTTATTCAAGAATATGATGATGGATTTGACAACTTTAAAACGTACGTATCTAAAGAAAATATAACGGATATAGAAAAAGTTTCTCAATCGTTAATCTCTTTTGAAAAAATATTTGATGATTTAAGAAACATCATAATTTCACTTATTACTAAAAATAAAGAACTCACAGAAACCCAAAAAGGTTTTACAAACAAATACAATGAATTAAAAGAAGAGTTTTCAAACATTAAAAGAGACATAAAACTTCCAAATATTCAAGCAGATGACTATGTAAAATACACTAAAGAACTCGATTTAACGAAAGCACAACTTTCTGAACTAGAGAAGCTTTCCAAAAAGAAAAATGAATTACAGACTCAGCTTGAACAATCATTAGTTTCTCTTCAAGGATTATGGCATAACGAATTTGAAATCATTCAGGATGAAATTAGAAAGGTTAATTATGGTCAACCTCTTGTTGTTATAAATGGACAAGAGATTCCCGTAATCAAGATAAAAGTTGATTTCAAAAAAAATACAGATAATTTTAAATCATATTTAAAAGAAAATCTCAGGGGGAGCAATCTTAGGGATAATAATATTCAAACTATAATTGATAACTATTCTGATTTAATTAGCGTCTTCAATGATTTCTCAATTGAAAATAGCAATATTCAAAATAGTTTATCAGAAACACAACTTCATACCTTTAAGGAGTATTTCAAATCTAATATTGGAGCCTTTTTAACCTATCGAATTCCTGATAAGTTCGAAATCATATACAGAGGACGCCCTCTAAACGTACATTCACTAGGACAAAGAGCATCAGCTTTAATTATTTTCTTGCTCACTTTGAAAGATAGTGACTTAATTATTATTGACCAACCAGAAGATGATTTGGATAACCAAACTATTTACAATGATGTTATCAAAGTCTTAAAAGAGTTAAAGAATACGTCACAGTTTATCTTTGCCACACACAACCCAAACATTCCTGTTTTGGGAGACTGTGAGCAAATCATCTCTTGTAAATATCACTCCAATTCAATTCAAACTGATTTAGGAAGTATTGATGATGAAACAATACGAAAAAAGATTGTGAATATTATGGAAGGTGGAGAAGAAGCATTTAATAATAGAAAAATAATTTACGAATTATGGAAGCATTAGAATTATTAGACTTAATACATAAAGGAGAATCCAGTGAAGTTCAATTTAAGATACGGGTCAATGATGCGTATAAAACAGGAACTGAAATGGTTGCATTTTCAAATACAAAAGGAGGATTATTAATAATCGGAATTGATGATAAAACTGGAGATATAAATGGATTATCTTACGAAGAACTTCAGGAAACTAATCAATTATTAGCAAATGCAGCATCAGATAATGTTAAACCTCCCATTTACATTTATACCGAGACAGTTGAAATAAGTGACAAAAAAGTAGTCGTTGCTCGAATTTCAGAAGGAATTAGTAAACCTCACACGGATAACAAAGGTATTATTTGGGTTAAGAATGGTTCTGACAAAAGAAAAGTTGTTGCTAGAGAAGAAATGGCAAGGCTATTACAAAGTAGTGGTAATTTATTTGCTGATGAAACAATAGTTAATGGTACCACTATAAACGATATTAATGAAGATTTTTTTAAAAACTTTATAAAATCAAAAACCAAGAAGTCTATTGATGAATTAGGACTGTCCATTTCGGGAATGTTGTCGAATATGGGAATGCTCAAAGATGGAAATTTATCTCTTGGGGGGTTACTTCTATTTGGGAAAAACCCGCAACAATATAGACCTGCTTTCACAATACAATGTGTGTCAATTGCTGGGAATGATATTAGTTCAAATGATTACAGAGATAAAGAAGACCCATTTATAGGAAACCTTCAAGAGCTTTATGATAAAACCCTTTCTTTTATTACCCGAAACTTAAAGAAAATACAAAAAGAAGAAAGTTTTAATTCACCATCAGTTCTCGAATTACCAATTGAAACTATTGAGGAACTCCTTGTTAATGCTTTGGTTCATAGAGATTATTTCATTCTTTCAAGCATTAAGGTTTTTATTTTCGACAATCGGGTAGAAATAATAAGCCCCGGAATATTACCTAATACATTGACAATTGAGAATATTAAAGTTGGCACCTCAATTCAGAGAAACCCAATGTTATATTCAAACTCAAGATATGTTCTTCCATTTTTTGGTGTTGGTAGCGGAATACCCAGAGCATATGAAAATGTACCGGATTTAGAATTAATTAATGATATTGATAGAGAACTCTTTATTTCAATAATCAAACGGAATAGTTAAAAAATGAAACCAACACCAAAAGCCATACACATTGTCAAGTCGCTCGAAAAAGCCAACCGCACTTGCCAAAACTTGTCAATAAGTATGGCTTTGCTAACCACACGAAAAAAAACAGCCAGTGGGTAACAAAACCTATACGTAATGCGAGGTTCAGAACTAAATTGAAAGATTATGCAAGCACTGAAATATCGTCATAAAAATATAGTGAAGTGCTTCGGAAACCCGCACTACGCATAGCCAAATCATTTGCATATTAATATATTATCTTCTTCCATCTTTACATTTATCATTATTATAAAGAAATAAGAAAAATCCTCCAGATTTTTAAAATCTGGAGGATTTGCCGAAATAACAAATTTTTCATTTCAAAAAATATTCTTAGAATCTGTGGCAATTTTAAAATTTATACTTTCTCTCCAAAAAGAAGAATAAAATTTTCTTTCACTAAACATTTCAATTAATTAATATTAATTCATCACTAATGACATTTTGTAAGGTGCAGACAGTAAGGTTAATGAACAGTTTGTTGTAAAAAAAGCCAAGGTATAACTTTATAAAAGAACAATATATTAAAGTAATACGTTTAAAAAAATTCATTGTTTCCCAAATGGTAATGGCAGACATTCGAGAATAATGGCAGATATTATTATTGAATCAATTTTTAATAAAGATATATTTACTTGGAATAACTCAAATATGGTGAAACCGGATAAAATACGAAAAAACTATATTGTTGCAATTAAAGAGGCTGATAATGGAAATATTAACCCATTGATAGAATTTGCAAGAAATTGAAAACGTATTAAAAAGAGGAAAATGAATTTCTGTAAAAAGTAAAATATCGGCTAATCTATTATAAAGTCTTATTTTAAACTTTGATTAAACAATCTAAAAAAATTCTCTTTCACCAAGTTTTTCACCTCCCCAAAATCAAGTTTTTCACCAAGTTCTTTTTCCATAGAAGTCACACCTTTATCTGTAAAACCGCAAGGATTTATATAATTATAATAATTAAGATCTGTGTTTACATTAAATGCAAACCCATGCATTGTAATCCACCTGCTTGCTTTTACACCGATAGCACATATCTTTCGTGCTTTAAGTTTATTGTGGGTGTCAATCCAAACTCCTGTAGCTCCTTCAAGGCGTTCAGCATTTATATTATAATTTTTTAAAGTCAGAATAATTACTTCTTCAAGTTGAAAAATATATTTTTTAACTCCCAACGAAAAAGCCTCAAGATTGATAATTGGATAACCAACAATTTGTCCCGGTCCGTGATAAGTAATATCTCCCCCTCTGTTTATTTTAAAAAACGAAACACCTTTTTTTTGTAATTCAAAATTGTTTAATAAAAGATTATTTTCCGACCCACTTTTGCCAATTGTATAAACATTAGAATGTTCGCAAAACAATAAATAATTTGGAATTTCTTTGTTCTGACTTTTCAACTCCAGAGATTCCTTAAACAGTTTTTCCTGAAAATCCCATGCTTTTTTATATTCGATCAAGCCAAGATCCATGAATATTATTTCTTTATTTCTCATTTTGTAAGTCTTCTGTTAATTTGCTTCGCGTAATTTGTCCTCCTTCGTCTGACGTAATTTATTGTAATTTGCCCTTCAGGTGTTAATTATAAAAGCCTATTTAAAATTACCATAAATTACTATCAATTACAACAAATCATAACCAATTACCACAAATTACAATTAATTACAACTAATTATATTAAGTTTTCAAAACGTGTTTCTCTGCCCTGTATGATGATCGAACCAAAGGACTGCTTTCAACAAAAGCAAAACCTTTTTGCAGTCCTGCATTTTCATATTTCAAAAACTGTTCAGGTGTAACATATTCAAATACCGGCATATGATTTTTTGAAGGTTGCAGGTACTGACCGATTGTAAAAACCTTGCAACCCACATTTAACAGATCATCCATAGTTTTAAAAACCTCTTCCTCGGTTTCTCCTATTCCTGCCATTATTCCTGATTTCGAAGTAACTCCTCTTTCAGAAATATATTTTATTACATCAAGACTTCTGCGATAATTTGCTACACTTCGTACTTGTGGTGTAATTCTTTCAACTGTTTCAAGATTGTGTGAAATAACTTCGGGTTTTGCGTAAATAATAATGTCAAGAAGTTCGTGTTTTCCCATGAAGTCTGGAATTAAAGTTTCAATAGTTGTTTCGGGATTAAGTCTTTTAATAGCTCTGATAGTCTCTGCCCAGATACTTGCTCCGCCATCGGGTAAATCATCACGGTCTACGGAAGTTAAAACACAATGTTTCAACCCCATCAATTGTACTGAGTTTGCAACACGTTCCGGTTCTTGGAAGTCAACAGGAAATGGCTTTCCGGTTTTCACTCCACAAAATTTACACGAGCGTGTGCAGATATCACCAAGTATCATTAAAGTTGCCGTGCCTCTACCCCAGCAGTCCGACATATTCGGGCAACTGCCGGAAGTACAAATTGTATGAAGCTTATTTTTTTCGACAATATCTCGTATTTCCAAATATTTTTTTCCACCCGGAATTTTCACTTTCAGCCAATCCGGTTTTGTTCTTTTTCTTTTATTTGTCATTTTTATCAGAATATTAACAATTAAAAAATGCAATGCAAAATTAATATACTAAATGCATAAACTAAAAAAATTTCAAAATAATTAACTCTTTGATTTCAAGTTCAAAATTTCTCTTTAAAATAAAAATAAATATTAGTCATTTTAAATTTACTTCTATCTTTGCAAAAAACATAAACAGATGTCATTAGAACTAACTGAACAAGAACAAATCAGAAGAAATTCTTTAAAGGAATTATATAAATTAGGTATTGACCCATATCCGGCAGAAACCTTTGAAACAAATATTTCTGCTAAAGAAATAAAAGAAAACTTTAAAGAAGGAAGCAATCTTTATCAGAATATTTCGATAGCCGGACGTATTATGAGCCGCAGAATAATGGGTGCTGCTTCGTTTGTAGAAATTCAGGATTCTACCGGAAGAATACAATTATATTTTAAAAGAGACGAAATTTGTCTCGGCGAAGACAAAAGCTTTTACAATATTGTTTTTAAAAGATTACTTGATATTGGTGATATCATTGGAATTAAGGGATATGTTTTTCTCACTCAGATGGGCGAAATAACTATACACGTTAAAGAATATAAGCTTCTTTCGAAATCGCTCAAACCATTACCAATTGTAAAAGAAAAAGACGGAAAAACCTATGATGCATTTACCGATCCTGAGCAAAGATACAGACAAAGATATCTCGATCTGATTGTAAATCCACAGGTGAAAGAAACTTTTGTTCAAAGGTCGAAATTGGTAAATTCTATGCGTTCGTTTCTTAACGTGAAAGATTATGTTGAGGTTGAAACCCCCATTTTGCAACCACTTTACGGAGGTGCTGCAGCCCGTCCTTTCAAAACTTATCATAATACTATGGACATGACCTTGTATTTGAGGATTGCAAATGAGTTATATTTGAAAAGACTTATTGTTGGAGGCTATGATGGCGTTTACGAATTTTCGAAAGATTTTAGGAACGAAGGAATGGATCGTTTTCACAATCCTGAATTCACTCAGATGGAACTTTATGTAGCCTATAAAGATTATGAGTGGATGATGAATCTAGTTGAGGAAATGGTTGAAAAAATATCACAGGATCTTCACGGAACAACAAAAGTTAATGTTGGTGAAAATACAATTGACTTTAAACGACCGTGGAAAAGATTTACAATGTACGAAGCAATTGAACATTTTACGGGAATTGATATTTCTGAAATGAGTGAACAAGAAATTGTTAAAGTTGCAGAAAATCATGGTGTTGCTGTTGATAAAAGCATGGGAAAAGGAAAACTTATTGATGAAATTTTCGGTGAAACCTGCGAAGCAAAACTTATTCAGCCAACATTTATTACTGATTATCCTGTTGAAATGTCGCCTTTGGCAAAAAAACACAGATCAAAAAAAGGTCTTGTTGAACGCTTTGAAGCAATTTGTAATGGTAAAGAAATTTGTAATGCATTTTCTGAATTAAACGACCCTATCGATCAAAGAAAACGTTTTGAATCTCAGATTGAGCTTGGTAAACGCGGAGATGAAGAATCAATGGTTTTAGATGAAGATTTTTTGAGAGCTATTGAATTTGGAATGCCCCCAACCGCAGGACTAGGAATAGGAATCGATCGTCTGGCAATGATAATGACAAACTCACACTCTATTCAGGATGTATTATTTTTCCCCCAGATGAGATTGGAAAAAAAGGCTTTTGTTTCAACAGATGAAGAATTTATGGAAATGGGAATATCTTCAGACTGGATTCCACTTGTCAGAAAAAAAGGAATAAACACAATTGAAGAACTAAAACAATCGAACCCAAATAAATTAATGAACGACCTTAATGGTTTGAGAAAAAAGCTAAAACTAAAAATTGCAGCATTATCACCTGACGTAATCAACAATTGGTTTAATTAGAAAATAATAAAAATTTTCAAATTATTTTATGTAATATTTTGCATGTTTTCAAATCTTTATATATTTGCACCCTAATTATAAATAATTTTAAAAAATATCATCATGAATAAATTTAAAAGACTTTTGACTGTATTGTTTTTCAGTTTTTCAATAATTACTTTTTCACAAACAATAAACGAAGCCGGAAATACATTAAATGATGGAATAAATTTTAATAAGGGTGGAGATATTAGCTCTGCTATTCAATCGTATAATGAATGTGTTGATATTTGTAATTTATTAGGAGTAGAAGGCGATGAGCTTAAAGCACAAGCCCAGAAACAATTAGTTTCTCTTCATTATAAAGAGGGTATTAGTTTTTACATAAGCAAAAAATATGAAGAGGCAATTAATAAATTTAAAATTTCTGCCAAACTTGCAAAAGAAACAGGTGACACAAAAGCTGTAAAAAAAGCAAATAATATTATTCCAAAAGTATATTGTTCCGAAGGAATGACTCTTTTAAAAGGCAAAAAATATGCTGATGCAAATTTAAGTTTTAATAAATCAATTAAACTTTCACCTTCCTATACTAAAGCATTTTATGGAAATGTATTGGTTTCTAAATATCAAAAACACGATGACAATATTATTACTGCAGCAAAAAAAATAATAGATTTAGGTAAAGATGGTGACAAGTATGTAAACAAATCAAAATCTGTTATTAAAAAATATTTTCTTGCTTCAGGAACCGAGTCTCTTAAAAAAATGGATTATATTAACGCATTTAAAGATTTATCGTTATCAACTAATTATGGTGTCGTTGAAGCAGATACATATTATTATATTGCTCTTTCCAATATTGGTTTAAAAAAATGGGATGACGCAATTGTATCTTCAAACAAGGCAATTGAATTAGAGAAAGAAGATAAATCAGATTTTTATTTTGTTTTAGGAAAAGCCTATGAGGGAAAAGCTGATAATACAGCTGCATGTACCGCTTATAAAAATGTTACCTCAGGGCCAAATGTAAAAGCTGCAAAATATCAAATAGAAATTGTTATTAAATGTAAATAAAAACTGTCTAATATAAGATAAATTTCAAACAAAGCAATTATTTAAATGGCATTCTATTTTATTATGAATGCCATTTTTGGTATTATTAATATTTTTATTGTAATTGTTTTTGTTTTTATTGACCTGTTATTATTATATTTGTTTTTTAAATCTAAAGGTGTTTATGGAGCAACTTAGCAAAAACGAAAAAATAATAATTTGGGTAATTACTATTGTTTTAACAGTTATTCTGTCTTTTTGGGTGGTTTAATTTAATAATAATACGAAGATTAATATTCTTTCTACTTTGTCAGACATCATAATTACCATTCAATATCTTGATATAATAAAAAAATAAAAAAAATCCCTTTTTAATATATTGAAAATGGTTTCAAATAATCAACAAGCGAAAAATAGTAAAAATCAATCTAAAAATGAAAGGATTGAGGATTTTAGTGTTTTGCAAAATAAATATAATAGTATTAAAAACCTTCTTCTTCTTTCAAACAAAACAATATGGGAAACCGATTCCGATTTTAAGTTTGTTTTTACTTCAGAAAATAAAACAAGCCTACCAGGCTACAATAGCGAAGAATTAAATGGAAAAAGTATTTTTGATTATATTCTTCACGAAAACAAAAATCAATTAAAGAAAGAACTTCAGAACAAAATAGAACGGGATAATTCATTTAGCAATTTTGAAATATCAATATTGTCGAAAGATGATAAAGTAAACTACATGTTGATAAGTGGAATTATATTGTTTGAGGACGATGGAAAAATAAAAAACTATTTTGGAGTACTTGAAAATAACACAAAAGAAAAAAAAGAACATCTGAAATTACAATCACAAAAACAAAAAGCAGAAAAAGATTCAAAATCAAAATCTCTTTTTCTTGCCAAAATGAGTCATGAAATCAGAAATCCGATGAACGGAATTATTGGAACTGTAAATCTGTTAAAAGACACTAAATTGTCAATTAATCAACGAGATTTTCTTGACATTATTAAAGTATCAGGAAATAGTCTAATGTCAATTATTAATGATATACTAGACATATCAAAAATCGAAGCAGGAAAAATTGAGCTTGAAAATGAAGATTTTAATGTTAACATTTTGATTAATGATATAATGAAAATGTTAGGTTATAAAGCTGCTGAAAAAAGATTGATTTTTAGAAAAGAAATAAATGAAAATGTACCCGAAATTGTAAAAGGAGATATTTTTAGATTAAAACAAGTAATAATAAATCTTACAAATAATGCTATTAAATTTACTAAACAAGGGTATGTTACTATAGAGGTTGAAAAACTTCAACAGAACAACAATCAAGTTAAATTAAAATTTAAAGTTGTTGATACTGGTATAGGGATAAGTAAAGAAGGAAAGAGAAAATTATTTCAGGAGTTTTCTCAAACCGATGCTTCGATATCACGAAAGTATGGTGGTTCGGGATTAGGATTAATAATTTCTAAGAAATTTATTGAATTGATGGATGGAGAGATATTTGTTGAAAGCAAAAAGGGAGAAGGTTCAACTTTTTGGTTTGTTTTAGAAATGGAAATAGGTACAAAAATAATCTCAGAACAATCCAATTTTAAAAAAGTACCAACAGAAATAATGAAGAAAAAATTGTCAATACTGATGGTTGAAGACAATATTATTAATCAAAAAGTTACAATGGCTAATCTTTTTCAGTTTGGTCATGATGTTGAAATTGCTGAAAACGGGAAAAAAGCAGTAGAAATGTTTATTAGTGGCGAATATGATATAATTCTTATGGACATTCAAATGCCGGTAATGGATGGTTATGAAGCAACAAAAGAAATTAGAAAATACGAAGAAAAAAATAATATTTCAGACAAAATAAAAATTGTAGCAATTACAGCAAATGCTATGAAAGAAGATCGTTCTAAATGTTTAAAAGCCGGAATGAATGAATACATTACCAAGCCAATAAAACAAGCTGAATTAAAAAGAGTGCTTAAGATTTAGTTATATAAAAATGCCCGGAGCTACTCTGTATTTACAATAACTTTTAACATTCTTAACTTTAGTTCACTTTATTTACTAAAGCTTATTTTATCAATATCATTTTCCTGCTAGCTGAATATTTCCCGGTTTTCATTCTTACAAAATATAAACCACCGGGTACATTTTTTCCTGCTCTGTCTTTTGCTCTCCATTTTACAGAATGATTTCCTGAAGAAAAAATTCCATCAACAAGAATACAAATTTTTTGTCCTTGAATATCAAAAATTTCAATAGCTACATTAGAAGCTTTCTTAAGAGAAAAATTAATTTGAGTTTCTGAACTAAACGGATTAGGATAATTATTTCCAAGGAAAGTTGTTAAACCTGCAATATTATTATCTTCACCTTGAACAAGGTCTTCATCAACACAAATAAATACCTGGTGAGTATTTACATCGGTTTCGATAAACATTGTATCACAAAGTAAATTACCTGTAATATCAATAGGAATGCCAATATGAACTGTTAACACTAAAGAATCACCAGCAGGTAAAATGTAAGGAAAATCAATTGTCCATGGTTCGACGAACCACCAAAAACCTGCATCAAACCCTTCGTTGTTTATGTTATTAATTGTTACATCAACACTATTGAAATTATTTATCGTAACATCTAAACCATCTATCATGCTCATATAATCAAGAAAGATTAAAGAATCGGGGTTAATATTTACGTCAGGGTTTAATGGATTTCCAACTGTAAAAACATGAGGATCGGGAGAACCAATAAACGGATGGTCTTCGCTTCTTCCCGAATAATCGGCAGCATGAATATAATAAGAAATTTTGCTTCCAACAGCTTGTTGAGGAATTGTTGCTTTAAAAGCACTTCCAGATATTGGAGCCATTGTTACAGATGTGTAAGACCCATTGTTAACTTTATAATAAACGAGTAATGAATCTGAATATAAATCCTCACCACTATATGGAAAGAAACTTGCAATTATGTCAAATTCATTTTCCTGTGGAACTTCTCCAAGCAAAGGAATATGACGGATGTACAACATTCCTCTATCTGCCATTCCTCTGGTGCGGCAGTGCAAAGCATCGGTGTTTTCCCATCCGTAACCTTCATCATCAACTCCTATAATTTCATAACCGGGCATTGCTTCTTCATAAATCTCAAGTGCATCATCATCCCATTGACTTCCTGTAATCGGGATAAAAACCTTTTCATTTAATATAAGTGAATTTGTATAAGGAGTTCCCGGATAATTGCCCGGAGTAAAAACCCTGAATACCTGGTATAAATTTCCATAAGAACTTATTTGTTCGGCAAAATAATTTGCAACATATTCAAAATCTTCATAACGATAGTCAGTAACAGCAACCTGACCAATTAAAACTTTATCAACATCAAGAAATTTTCCCCAGCAGTCAATATGGTAAATATAATCGTCAAGAGGATCGGGAAGTACATGATAAGTATGAATTCCGAGATAACTTTCAACAAAACTATCAACATCATCGTGAGACAAAGAAGGGTTTTCCTCCCAAATCAATTCTGTTGAAGCAGATATACCCATCCCGTCGGTCATATAATTCCCTCCTGTAGAAATAAGGTTCATCCCAAATAAATCTATTCCAAGATAATTTGCAACGGCTATTGGAATATTATCGTCATTTGGGCGTGGGCGATTATATGGGAAATTTACTATTCCAACATCATTATTGCCGTCAACAACATACCAAGGACCATAATCTCTTGTCCAATAAGAATCGGAAGGAGCATGAATAAAATCACAATTATCAAGATTAATTCCTGCAGCTGAATATTGATTTTTTATTGAATTTTCCTGATTTTGATTTGTAACTATTGTTGTAACTTGACAATCTTCTGCCATTTCAACAATAAGAGCCATCGGGATACCAAAAGGATAACGAACAAGAACACTTTCCATTCTTTCGAATTCGGCAGTTTGTCTAACACTTCCTTCCGGAGGATCGGTAGGATAGAAATCTTTACCGATTTCATCTTTCCTGAGCATTTCTTCGGGAGTCATGTGGTGAGTTAATTTCTTTTCCTGTGCAAGTAAAGAATTAAATGGCTGAAAAACAAAAAAGAAGATTATTAGAGAGATTAGATATTTTGATATATTGTATTTCATTTTTTATAGAATTTAGTTTTTGCAAAAATAAAAAACATAATCAATAAGTCAATAATTAATATAATTGATTACAATTATTTATATTTGCAGAGTATAAACTTTTAAAACAGGAAAAATGAAACTATTTGTATTATTAGGAATACCTGGAGTGTGGTCAATTGTCTTAATTCTTGTTGTAGTTTTATTGCTTTTTGGAGGGAAAAAAATACCTGAATTAATGAAAGGTGTGGGCAGAGGCATTAAAGAATTTAAAGATGGCGTGAATCCGAAGGACGAAGACGAAAAAAAGAAAAAGGACGAAGACTCAAAAGAGAAAAAATAAATCTTATTTTTCGAATAACGGATTTTAGGTGTAATTTCAAATGCAGTTACTAAAATGGTTTCACCACAAATTTAATGGAAGACATTAAAACTACAATAATTCAATAA
The DNA here is from genome assembly GCA_964404485.1 of uncultured Bacteroidales bacterium. Lineage (GTDB taxonomy): Bacteria > Bacteroidota > Bacteroidia > Bacteroidales > JAIORY01 > JAIORY01. The sequence goes on from CAYOKJ010000002.1 coordinate 47,432, forward strand.
AATAAATTGCCACAGATTACTCACGATATTGTTTATTTTTATTGGTGTTCGTGATATCACTTTGTTAAGTTCACTGATAATTCAAATAATTATCTTCTTAATCAGTGAATCTGTGGCAATTTTGTAATAACATTTTATCAAGAGCATTTTTATTAATTAATTACCCTGTAAAATAATATTAGAACTACTAAAATTAATACTTTTGCAAACTCTTATAAATACTAAAGTTTACAATTTTGGAGTTTGTCATTTTATAAAAAGAAATATTAATAATGAACTATAATTTATCAAAATATATACGAATAATTTTATTAGCTGTTTTTTGTTGTTTTGTTTTAATTGTTTCTGCACAGGAAGAAATTTCCATACCGGACTCATTAATTTCTAAACCTGATTCTGTAATTATTAAAACTGAACAGATAATTGTTGCAGAAGATAATTTACAAATTATTGAAATGCTTGACAGTCTGGTTCATATAAAATATTTTGGAGATTATAATTTTACTACAGATACCTCAATTCTAAATGTTTATAATTATTCCAAAGATTCGATACCTGTTTTTCCAGATTCTGTTTTAAAAGCAAGAATTGAATTATTAAACGGAGAAACCCCCTTTGAACTAATCTTTAATAAAAATGTAAAAAATTATATCAATCTTTATGCTGTAAAAAAGCGGGCACTAACCTCAAAAATGCTTGGTTTGGCAGAGGTTTACTTTCCGCTTTTCGAAGAACAATTAGATAAATACAATATTCCTCTCGAATTAAAATATCTTGCAATTGTTGAGTCTGCATTAAATCCTAGAGCAGGTTCGCGTGTTGGTGCAAAAGGATTGTGGCAATTTATGTATGGAACGGGAAAAGTTTACGGATTAAAAGTTACTTCATTAATTGACGACAGATACGATCCATTAAAAGCAACTGTGGCAGCTTGCGAGCATTTGAGAGATTTATATGACATTTACGGAAACTGGTCGCTTGCTTTAGCGGCTTATAATTCGGGTGCAGGAAATGTTAATAAAGCTTTACGAAGATCGGGAAATGTAAAAAGTTACTGGGCTATTTGGCCATTTCTGCCTCGAGAAACAAGAGGTTATGTTCCTGCTTTTATCGCAGTAAACTATGTTATGAGCTATTCTACAGAACATAATTTATATCCAATTGATCCGGGAATACTTTTTAATGAAATTGATACTATTAAGGTAAAAGATGTTCTTTCCTTTGGTCAGATTTCGGAAATGTTGGGGGTTCCCTATGAAGATGTTAAGTTTTTAAATCCTCAATACAAAAAACAAATTATTCCGCCAAGTAACGGAAAAGAATACTTTTTACGACTTCCGAAAAAATATATAGGCGATTTTATTGAAAACGAAACTGCTTTATATAATTATAAAACAAAAAAAGGAATACAAAAAGACAAACTTCTGGCTCAGATTGAAAAAGCAAAAAACAGAAATTTTCATATTGTCAGAAGTGGCGAAAACTTAGGAGTAATTGCAAAAAGATACCGTTGCTATATTAACCAAATTAAACGTTGGAATAATTTAAGAGGAAATACTATTTATCCCGGACAAAAACTTATTGTATATGGTTCGGCTTATTCATCACAAAAACAAAAAAGCCATAAAACACCTGTTAAAAGGTCAACACAAGGATCAGCACATATTGTGAAAAATGGTGAAAATTTAGCATTGATTGCAAAAAAATATAATTGTACAACTACCGATCTTAAAGAATGGAATAATTTGAAAAGTTCTAAAATTTTTCCTAAGCAAAAACTTGTTGTTTACAAACCTGTTAGCAGTACAACAAAATCCGGAAAATTTATGTATCACACAATTCGCAAGGGCGACACTTTGTGGGATATTGCCAAAGAATATGATGGAGTTACTGTTGAACAAATCAAACGTCTGAACAAGATCAGAAACTACCGCCGTTTAAAACCCGGACAAAAAATAAAGATTGCAGTGATTAGCTAATTTTTCAAGAATAAATTCTTACAAATTATTTTTATTATAGCGAAATTTATAAAATATCGTTATAAAATAAATATTAATTTAGCAGAGAAGGAAAAAAATTAATTATTAAGCATGAAAAATTTTCAAGGAAGAATAATTTCACAATTACCGCATTATGACACTTCAATATTTTCGGTTATGTCGAAGCTTGCCAACGAGCATAATGCAATAAATCTATCACAGGGATTTCCGGATTTTGATATTTCTGAGGAGCTGATTGAGCTTGTTAATCATTATATGAAAGAAGGTTATAATCAATATGCACCAATACAGGGAGTGCTTCCTCTTCGTCAAAATATTTCAAAAAAAGTTAAAAAAACCTATGATGTTAATTATGATCCTGAAAAGGAAATAAATATTACAGCTGGAGCAACACAGGCTATTTATACGATTATATCTGCATTTATTAAAGATGATGATGAAGTAATAATATTTGAACCGGCTTATGACAGTTATGCTCCTGCAGTAGAGCTAAATGGCGGAAGAGTTAAATATGCAAAACTTAAAAGCCCGACTTATGAAATAGACTGGAATGAACTACCGAAAATGATAACGATACAAACAAAACTGATTATAATCAATTCGCCTCATAATCCTACCGGAGCAATTATTAGTAAGAATAATATGATTAGATTGGAGAGCTTGACAAAAAATACAGACATTGTTATTTTAAGTGATGAAGTTTATGAACATTTGATTTTTGATGAAAAAGAACACCAAAGTGTATGTCGTTTTCCAAAGCTTGCCGAAAGAAGTTTTGTTGTAGGTTCTTTTGGAAAAACTTTTCATGCCACCGGATGGAAAATAGGTTTTGTGCTTGCCCCTGAAAATTTAATGACTCAATTCCGAAAAGCACATCAGTTTATAGTTTATGCTTGCAATACACCTATACAATATGCCATTGCTGACTTTTTAACACACACAAAGAATTATAATAAAATTGGAAAATTCTATCAGAAAAAACGCGATTTTTTTGTAAAAAACATTCAGAAATCACGCTTTAAAATAATTCAGTCTCATGGAACATATTTTCAATTACTTGATTATAGTAACATCAGCGATATTAATGAAATGGATTTTGCTTTATGGCTGATAAAAGAACATGGAATTGCAGCTATACCTGTTTCGTCTTTTTACCATCGTGTAAACGAAAATAAAATGCTGAGATTTTGTTTTGCCAAAAAAGATGAAACATTGAAAAAAGCTGCTCAAATATTATGCAAGATCTGAAAATATCCATAATTCAATCTGAAATTATTTGGGAAAAGCCTGATAAAAATATTAATCATTTCAACAAAAAGATTGATGAAATAATTGAGGAAACCGATCTTATTATACTTCCTGAAGTTTTCAGTACCGGTTTTCCTGTTGACCCAAATAATTTTGCTGAAACCCTTAACGGAAAAACGATTAATTGGCTTAAACAAAAAGCTTCTGAAAAAAACTGTGTAATAACAGGAAGTATTTTAATTGAGGAAAACAAAAAGTTTTATAATTGTTTAATATGGATGCCGGCGGATGGAAAATTTAAAATGTATAATAAACGACATGTTTTTCATCTTGGCGAGGAATCGGATTTAATTTCTCCGGGGAAAGAAAAGTTAATAGTTGAATTAAAAGGATGGAAAATCTGTCCAATGATTTGTTTTGATTTAAGATTTCCTGTCTGGAGTAAAAACCGTTTTATAAATAATACTTTTGAATACGATCTTTTGGTTTATGTTGCAAATTGGCCTGCACAAAGAAGTTATCCCTGGAAACAGTTGTTGATTAGCCGCGCAATAGAAAATTTATCATATCTTGTTGGAGTAAACAGAATTGGTACCGATGGAGAAAATAATAATTATTCAGGTGATTCGGCAGTAATAAATCCAGCAGGAAAGATCATTTCAAATATTAATCCCGGCAAGGAGCAAACAGAAACTATAAAATTATCATACAAAGACCTTAATCAATTTCGAAATGATTTTAATGTAGGCTGTGACTGGGATAACTTTGAAATAAATGACTAATGATAATTATGATGTTTAAATCAGTGAGACTTTAATTTTGTGAAGCAAACATTTAGTCGAACTGATCCCGAGCGTAGCCGAGGGATCTCCAGGGTTATATTCCCCGCAGCTTGCGGCGGAGAGCTTCATTTGTCAGAAAACAACTTTAAGGTACAAACAATTGTCTGTCAATTTGTTATTGTTCATAGCAAATTAAATACTTATTATTATCATTATATAAAATTTATGAATTAATTTCGCAGCCGAAAAATATTATTATTATGAATATTATTATCGCAGGAGATGGAGAAGTTGGTTTATACCTTGCACAAGAGTTAGCCAACGAAAATCATGATATCACAATTATCGATCAACATGAAGATTTGCTAAAAATGGTTGAATCACATACAGATCTTATGACAGTGATGGGTAATCCAACTTGTATTTCGGTATTGAAAAATGCCAATGTTAGTAAAGCTGATTTATTAATCTCGGTTGTTCATAATGAAAATATTAATTTGGTAACAGCAATGCTTGGAAAACAACTGGGTGCAAAAAGTACCATTGCCAGGATTAACAATCTTGAAAATCTTAGCAAAGAGAATTTACAAATATTCAAAAACCTGGGAATTGATTCGTTAGTTTGCCCAGAAGATATTGCAGCACAGGAAATTATCAGTCTTCTTAAGCAAACTGCTGCAACAGAAATTTTTGATTTTTCAGATGGAAAGCTTTCATTGTTTCTTATTAAGATTGAAGAAAATGCTCCTGTTGTTAATAAAACACTAAACCAAATTGCTGAAGAATACCCCAAATTACAATTTCGTTCTGTTGCTATTCATCGCAATTCTGAAACCATCATCCCAAAAGGTGACGATATAGTAAAAGCAAATGATTTATCATATGTTATTTGCAAACCCAATGGTATAAATGAACTTTTTAAGCTGAGCGGAAAAGTGCCAATTGAAATTAATAATGTGATGATAATTGGTGGAGGCAGAGTGGGCAGAACTACTGCAAAAAAACTCGAAAAAGATTTAAATATTAAATTGTTCGAGATTGATAAAGGAAAATGTATTTCTCTTAGCGATTCGCTCGATGAAACTCTAATTATCAATGGTGATGCACGAGATATTCAATTACTGATTGACGAAGATATTAAAGGAATTGATGCATTTATTGCTGTTACCGATAATTCGGAAACAAATATACTAACTTGTCTTCATGCCAGAAAATATGGTGTAAAACGTACAATTGCCCTTGTCGAAAATCTTGATTATATTGACATTTCCCAAAATATTGGTATTGACACTATCATTAACAAAAAACTAATTACTGCGAGCTATATAGTGCAATTTACCATGGGAGCTGAGGTAACCTCAATCAAATGCCTTAGTGGTATTGATGCTGAGGTTATGGAATTTGTTGCAAAACCAAACTCACAAGTAACAAAAAAACCCATTTCAAAACTTAAGATTCCTAAGGGAGCAATTATTGGTGGTATTGTCAGGGGTAAAAAAGGTTTTATTGCAATAGGAGATTTACAAATTATGGAAAACGACAAAGTTGTTATTTTTACTTTACCGGAAGCAATTCATAAAATTGGAAAGCTTTTCAATTAAAAAATTTACCTCCTTTTTTACTAACACTCCGAGTTTTATATCTGAACTCATTATAAATAACCGAAAATTAATTAGTTTTAAAAAAAGATATTAATTGAAAATATTAACTTCGAGGCGTCAAAAATATAAAATAGTTTTTTATAATCATGCGTAGTTGGGCAAATTTCAATATTAAAATAATTATTCGTTTAATTGGGTATCTTTTAATATTCGAAGGCTTTTTTATGTTTCTTTGTTTACCTTTTTCATGGTATTACTGTGGAGCTGGGTGTAATTCATTATTGATATCAGGACTTATTACTGCTGGCACTGGTGCTATTCTTTTCTTTTTTACAAGAAAAAATATTAGAAAAAACATAGGAAAAAGAGAAGGATATATTATTGTTTCGATAACATGGATTATTATTTCACTTTTTGGAACATTGCCATTTATAATAAGTGGTGCAATTCCAAATTTTACTAATGCTTTTTTTGAAACTATTTCAGGATTTACAACTACAGGAGCTTCGGTTTTAAGTGATATTGAGTCCTTGCCAAAGGGAATACTTTTTTGGCGTAGTATTACTCACTGGATAGGTGGAATGGGAATAATTGTTTTGTCAGTTGCAGTTTTACCTGTCTTGGGAATTGGTGGTATGCAGCTTTTTATGGCTGAAATGCCCGGTCCTCAACCCGACAAACTTCATCCACGAATTACAGAAACAGCAAAACGACTTTGGGCTATTTATGTTCTTCTTACTTTTATAGAAACAGTTTTTCTAATTTTTGGCGGAATGAGCTTTTTCGATGCTCTTTGTCATTCATTCGGGACGATGGCAACTGGAGGTTTTTCTACACAAAACGATAGTATTGCCGGATATTCACCATACATTCAATATGTTATAATTGTTTTTATGATTTTAGCCGGAACTAATTTTACTTTGCATTATTATGCCCTTCACGGGAAGCTGAAAAAAGTATGGCAAAACGAGGAGTTCAGATATTATTTCTTTCTTATATTAATTATCGGGATTATAATTACATTTTTTCTTTTTGTTTTTAATTATGGAGATTTTGAGAAATCATTTCGCGATTCCTTATTTCAGGTAGTTTCTATTATTACAACTACCGGATATATCACTTCCGATTACTTGATATGGCCGGGAGGAGTATTATGGGTTATAATCTTTTTGTTGATGTTTATTGGTGGTAGCGCCGGTTCAACAGGTGGTGGAATGAAAATTATCAGGCAACTATTACTTTTTAAAAACACAATTGCTGAATTCAAACGTGCAATACATCCAAATGCAGTAGTCACAGTAAAATACAACAAAAAGTCTGTTCCTCAGCAAATCATTTTTCTAATTATGGCATTCTTTTTTACTTATATTATAATATTCGGTTTTGGTACTTTTGTTATGACATTATTTGGTTTGGATTTTGAAACAGCTATAGGTGCAACAATTGCATCTCTGGGAAACATTGGTCCCGGAATTGGTAATGTTGGTCCAACAGGAAATTACGCATTTATTCCCACAGGTGGTAAATGGTTTCTTTCGTTTTTAATGCTTCTTGGACGACTTGAACTCTTTACAGTTCTTATTATTCTTTCACCTGCTTTTTGGAGAAAATAAGTTGCCACGGATTTATACTAATTCTTAACAATTTTGCAAAGCAATTGCATACAGCATTCGCCGAATAATCAATATTTTAGAAAAAAATAAACTAAAAAAGTTCCTTGAATAATTTAATTTACTACTTTTGGTAATATATAATCAAATACGATATGAAATTTAAAATGACTCATCTTAATAGTGGTGTTTTACACGCCAAATCGGCATGTAAAGAACACCTTTTTCAAGATATAAAAGAGAAATATAAACCATTAACTATATTACAACGTTGTATGCAAGGCTGAGAAACCCAGTTACATAAAACAAACTGATTAGAAAATTGCAAAATCGAATAGACAAAATATTAGCACTGATTGAAACTTACTGCAAGAAAAAATTAGTTTTTGCCGACCCGCTTTTGCCCTTCGGGACAATTAGGGAAGCCTGCCCACAAATAGCACATTTGTTTTTTGCCAACGCTAAAATCCAAACGCAAAAAAACAAAAGAGCTATTTCTTTCCATCACACAATAAATATGTACTTTTAGAGCATGGTAAAGAAACTTATAATCATAAACCAAGATAGTGAAGCGGATACATGCAGAAAAGAAGTAACACCAAAGCTTTATCATGCTAATTGGAGTGATGAACAAATATTAGAACAAAGAACTTTTACCGATGGAAAAATAGTTGTACTTGGAAGAAAAGCGAGACGAAAAAAGGGAAAAAGAGCTGATTATATTCTTAGATACAAAACAGATTATCCGATTGCTGTAATTGAAGCAAAAAAGAAATATACCAAAGCAGCCGATGGACTACAACAAGCTAAAGATTATGCTGAAATTTTGGGATTAAACTTTGCTTATGCATCAAATGGTGTTGAAATTATTGAATATGATTTTACAACAGGATTAGAAAGTAAAATAATTAACTTCCCTACACCCGAAGAACTCTGGAAAAGAGAATCAATAAAAGAAAATATTGATGAATCAATACAAGAAACTTTATTAAAACCATTTCATTCTTTTGCAAGTAAAAAGCCAAGATATTATCAAACAATTGCAATTAACAGAGCAGTTAAAAAGATTTTAGAAGGCAAAAAAAGATTGTTATTAACAATGGCAACAGGGACAGGAAAAACAACTGTTTCATTTCAAATTATTTATAAATTATGGAATAATCGATGGAATCAAAGAAATGACCATCGCAGACCTAAAATATTATTTATTGCAGACCGAAGCATATTAGTTAATGACCCTCATTCAAAGGATTTTGCAATATTTGGCGATGCAAGATGTTTAGTCCCTGACGAAGGGATTGTAACAAGTCGTGAGATATATTTTTCAACTTATCAATCACTTGCTGAATATGAAAGTAAAGAAGGAAATTTTAGGAAATTTCCAAGAGACTTTTTCGATATGATTATAATTGATGAGTGTCATAGAGGAAGTGCATCTGATGAAAGCAATTGGAGGAAAATTTTAGACTATTTTACAGAATCAGTTCACTTGGGATTAACAGCAACGCCACTTAGAGAAGATAATAGAGACACCTACGAATATTTCGGAAATCCGATTTACACATACAGTTTAAAACAAGGAATTGATGACGGATTTCTTGCTCCTTACATTGTTCACCGAATTGTAACCGAAGCTGATGCAACCGGATGGCGACCAGAAAAAGGACAAGTTGATGCACGAGGAAATGAAATTGCAGACGGAATTTACACAACAACTGATTTTGAAAGAACATTATCCTTACTTCCGCGAACAAAAGCGGTTGCCAAACACTTGGCAGATTACATGACTAAAAATGGCAGATACAGCAAAACAATTGTTTTTTGCGTTGATCAGGAACATGCCGACCATATGCGAAGGGAGTTAAACAACTTAAATTCAGATATTACAAAAGATTATCCAAATTACATTGTTCGCATTGTTTCAGAGGAAGGAGACGTAGGAAAAGGTCATTTGAGTGATTTTATGGATATTGACGAGGAATTTCCTGTAATTGTTACAACTTCAAAGCTTTTGAGTACTGGAGTATATATTCCAACTTGTGCAAATATAGTTTTATTCAGAAACATAAATTCAATGACTGAATTTAAACAGATTATTGGTCGTGGCACAAGAGTAAGAGAAGATAAAGGAAAACTATTTTTTACAATTTTAGATTATACAGGTAGTGCATCAAGAAATTTTGTTGACCCTGATTTTGATGGTGAACCACCATTGATTACAAATGAAGAAATTGACGAACAAGGACAAACCATTGAAGGTACTTTTGAGGAAGAAATAAACGAAACCGAAGAAATTGACAATTGGGATGAACCTACAGAAACAGATTTTGAGAATATTCCAGATAATGAAGAAAACGACAGACCTCGTAAATATTATGTAGAAGAAGGAATCCTGTCAATTGTTGCTGAAACAGTTCAGATTTTAGATAGTCAGGGGAAACTACAGACAATCCAATATAGAAAATACACTAAAGACAAAATCTCAAATCTTTACCCATCAGCAAATGAGTTTAAAAAAGCGTGGTTAGATTTAAACATTAGAAGGAACATAATTTCACAACTTGAAGAACAAGGCATTTTAATTGAAGATTTGAAAAAAATCACAAAACTTGTTGATGTTGACGCCTTTGATTTATTGCGTTATGTGGCTTTCGATTTGAAACCTTTAACCAGAAAACAACGAGCTAATTTACTTTTAAAAAATAAAGCTGATTTATTTTCTGAATATTCCGAAGGTGCAAGAGAAATTATCGAAATCATTATCTCAAAATATGTTGATTTTGGCATAGACCAGTTGAAACCTGAAATTATTCAGGTAGAACCAATTTCAAGCAAGGGAAATATTTTGGAAATTGCCGACAGATTTGGAGGGATTGACAAATTCAAAACACTAATAAACGAATTACAAAAACAATTATACGCAGCGTAATAAATGGCAAAAAAAGAGACTAAAACAACAGCACAAAGATTATCGGGGATTGTAAAATCGTGCCGGCAAATAATGAGGAAAGACAAAGGTTTGAATGGTGATGCTGACCGTTTGCCAATTCTTACATGGATAATGTTTTTGAAGTTTTTAGATGACAACGAAAAAATTCATGAATCGGAAGCATTATTAAAAAGCAAAACTTTTAAACCAACATTAAAAAATCCTTATCGCTGGAGAGATTGGGCAAAAGACACAAACCTAACCGGAGATGATTTATTGCCATTCATAAATAATGAAAAAGCCACCTTCCCTGATGGTACAGAGGGAACAGGTTTATTCTACTATTTAAGAAGTTTGCAAAGTGAAAGCGGAAAAGAAAGAGCCGATGTAATTTCAACCGTTTTCAAAGGAATTAACAATCGAATGATAAATGGTTATTTGCTTCGTGATGTTGTAAATAAAATAGATGAAATACAATTTACATCAAACGAAGAGATTTATACACTATCGCATTTGTACGAAAGTATTTTAAAAGAAATGCGTGATGCTTCGGGTGATGCAGGAGAATTTTATACACCAAGACCAGTAGTTCAATTCATGGTAAATATGATAAATCCTCAATTGGGCGAAACTGTACTTGACCCCGCATCAGGCACAGGTGGCTTTCTTGTGGCTGCGTTTGAGCATTTGAAAAAGCAAGCCAAAACTTTAGAACAATTCAAAGTTTTACAAAAACAATCGGTAATTGGTGGAGAAGCAAAGCCGTTACCATATTTATTGGTTCAAATGAACCTGCTATTACACGGCTTAGAATATCCACAAATTGACCCTTTAAACTCATTGCGTTTTAAGTTGCAGGAGATTGGCGATAGTGAGCGTGTAGATACAATTATTACAAATCCACCATTTGGGGGTGAAGAAGAAAAAGGAATCCTAAATAATTTCCCGAAAGGCAAACAAACCACCGAAACAGCATTTCTATTTCTTCAACTTATCATGCGAAAGTTAAAACGTAAAAAGGCAGAACAAAAAGGCGGAAGGGCTGCCGTTGTAGTTCCCAATGGAACTCTGTTTGCTGATGGCGTGGCAAACCGAATAAAAAAGCAATTAGTAGAAGATTTCAATTTACACACAATAGTCCGTTTGGGCGATGGGGTTTTTGCACCATATACCGATATTCCTTCAAATCTATTGTTTTTTGAACATGGAAAGCCAACAAAAGAAATTTGGTATTATGAAATTTCTGTTCCTGAAGATAAAAAGAAATACAGTAAAACAAAGCCAATACAAAATGAAGAATTTACTGAGATAAGCCAATGGTGGAACGATAGAAAAGAAACAGAATGGGCTTGGAAAGTAAACATAAATGATATTGTAAAAGAGAACGGAAATGGCTCTGTATCTGTAAACCTTGACATAAAAAACCCAAATCGTAAAAGTGAATTTGAATATCAGGAACCATCAAAACTGATTTCTTCGATAGTTGAAAGGGAAAAGGAAATTTTAAAACTAATGGAAGAAATACAATCAGGAATATGAGTAAATCAAAAATAAACGAAATAGCTATTTACGAAACCGAAGATGGTCAGGTAAAAGTTGGTGTCCTGTTTGAGCAAGACAATCTTTGGCTTACCCAGAAACTAATGGCAGAACTTTTTGAATGTAGTGTTGATAATATTTCTTTACACTTAAAAAACATATTTAAAGACAATGAATTGGATAAGAAATCAGTTGTCGAGGATTACTCGGTAACTGCATCCGATGGCAAATCATACAAAACAAAGCACTACTCTCTTGAAGCAATTATTGCAGTTGGATACCGTATAAACACTACAAGAGGCACACAGTTTAGAACATGGGCAACAGACAAATTAAAAAGTTACATCTTTAAAGGTTTTGCCATAGACAAAGACCGGTTTATAAAAGGAAGCAGATTTGATGCACGGTTTTTTGATGACTTACTAGAAGAGATAAGAGAAATTCGGGCAAGCGAAAGAATGGTATATCAGAAAATAACTGATATTTACGTAACTTCGGTTGATTACTCTACCGACACATTAGAAACCGACCGCTTTTTTGCAACGGTACAAAACAAACTTCATTTTGCCATAACAGGAAATACTGCTGCCGAAATAATATCTGAAAGAGCCAATAGCATTAAAGAGAATATGGGCTTGACCACTTGGCGAAAAGCACCAAAAGGCAAAATTTACAAAAGTGATGTTACCATTGCCAAAAACTATTTGCAGAAAGCAGAAATAAAAAAACTGAACCACATTGTAGATATGTATCTTGATTATGCTGAGTTTCAGGCAAGCAAAGCCAAACCAATGTACATGAAAGATTGGGCAGTGAAATTAGATGCCTTTTTACAATTTAACGAAGAAGAAATACTTAATGATAAAGGAAAAATATCAAAAGTAGTTGCAGCAGAACTTGCTGTAAGAGAATACGAAGCGTTTAGAATAAAGCAAGACCAAAATTATATTTCCGACTTTGACAAGGCTGTAAAACAATTAAAAAAGAAGTCTTGATGAAGAAGGATTGGAATAAATATAAGATTGGTGATATTTTATTTCGAGTTAAAGACTCCTTTAATCTTAGTGAGCTTGAAGAATATAAAAGAGTTACAGTAAGAGGAAAGGGTGTTGGTGTTTCCATGCGAGATACAGCAAAAGGTTTAAATATTGGTACAAAAAGACAATTCAGAGTAAGGTCAAATCAATTTTTGATTTCGAAGATTGATGCCATGAATGGTGCTTATGGAATAATACCAGATGAATGTGACAATGCTATTATTACAGGAAATTTTTGGACTTATAATTTTGATGGAAATGTATTATTAAAAGAATACTTACATTATTTATCAATTGCTTGTTTGTTTACGGATTTCAGTAAAAGAGCAAGTTCAGGAACTACAAACAGAAAATATCTTGATGAAGGTAAATTTTACAATCTTGAAATTGAGTTACCCTCACTTCCCGAACAGAAACGAATTGTAAAAATAATCAAGTCGGTTGAGGCGAAAAGGCAAAACATTAATAAACTGAATAAGGAGCAGGAAAGAGAGATAAAAAACATATTGTACAGCACTTACATTGATATAATCAAAGATGCTGAATATAAACCAATGGTAGAGGTTGCACCAATAATCAGACGACCTGTTAATATTAGTGCAGAAGAAAAATATCCTGAATTGGGAATTAGATGTTTTGGAAATGGAACTTTTCATAAACCTGCTTTAAGCGGAATAGAAGTTGGCACAAAAAAACTTTTTCAAATAAAAACAGGCGATTTGGTTTTTAGTAATGTGTTTGCATGGGAAGGAGGAATTGCCGTAGCAAAAGAGGAAGATAACGACCGTTACGGTTCACACCGTTTTATTTCATGCAATTGCAATTTAGAACAGGTAAAACCATTATTTCTAAGCTTTCATTTTCTTGCACCAAAAGGCTTAGAAGAAATTAACAACTGTTCACCAGGTGGAGCAGGTAGAAACAAAACATTAGGGCTTAAAAAACTTGAAGCATTAAAAGTTCCTGTTCCAAAAATTGATAAACAAAGAAAATTTGAAAACTTATTGAATCAATTCAATCAACTTAAAGAACAAAGAGAAGAAAGAGAAAAGGAATTGACAAAACTAATTCCTAGTTTGTTGGACAAAGCATTTAAAGGAGAATTGTAAAATGGAAGAAAAAGGATATATAACAGCATTAGGAATAGGTTATTCTGGAGCTCTACCAAAAATAAAAAAGAATGATGAAAAAATACAACCTGTTTTTGAGGCTTTAACAAATTCACTTGAGGCTATTAAATCGTTGAAAAATGACAATGGAAAAATTACAATCAAGCTATTTTTAGACAAGACACTGCATTCTGATGAAAATAAGGATTATTCTTTCCAAAAAATAGTTGTTGAAGATAATGGTATTGGTTTTAATGAAGAAGAGTTTGCCAGACTGGTTGACCTTTATGATGAAGGTAAAGGGTATTTTAATAAAGGTTCTGGACGAATACAGTTCTTGCATTTTTTCAACAAAACAGAAATTACAAGTGTTTATAAAAGTGAGAAATCAGCTACAGGGTTTAAACAGCGAAATTTCTCATTATCAAAATCTAAAGCTTTTTTACAAAACAATGCTATTATTCGTGTTGATGATATAAAAGATATTTCTGCAACAGAACCTTTCACAATTCTTACTTTTAATACTCCATTGCATGATGAGGATACTTTGTATTATAAATCATTGACGGTTGATGATATTAAGAATCATATTAAAGATCATTACTTAGCATATTTTTGCGAAAATAGAGATACTTTACCAAAAATTGTTATCCAATCATATATTAACGACATTAGTAGTGGTGAAACAGAAATTGTTGCTAATGATATCCCAAGAGTAGATCAACAAAAAGAAATTGATGTTTACTATAGTAAAATAACTGGAAATAGAATTACAAAAACAGATAACAAAGAAGTTTTAAACCTTAAAGCATTCAAGATACCAAAAGATAATTTAGATAAAAATGGATTAAAACTTATTAGTAAGGGTGAGATAGCGATAGACTTTACAATAGACTCACTATTAGATACTGATCATATTGAAAATAATCGTTATTTGTTTTTATTATCAGGAGATTATATAAACAATAAGGATAGTGATACAAGAGGAGAATTACAGATTCCAAAAAAAGCTGATTTTAAGAAAAATGAACTTTCTCTATTTGACGAAGAAGAAATATTGATGGATGATATTGAAGAAAAAGCAAATGAAGAGATTGAGAAACTATATGAGGAAATTAAATGTAATGCAGAAAAGAAAAAGAAAAATATTGAAGAGCTAAGAAAAATGTTCTTATTAAACGATGAAACTATAAAATCTATAAGAATTGGTATTAACGATAGTGATGATAAAATATTAGAGAAAGTATATCAGGCAGATGCAAAAATAATAGCTAAAGGAGATGCGGAAATAAAACAGCAAATTAAACTGCTTGAAGAATTAAATCCCGCCGAAAAAGACTATGAGGACATATTCAAAACTCAAGTTGATGAATTAGTAAAAGCTATTCCTTTGCAAAACAGAACAGCTTTAACTCACTACGTTGCAAGACGTAAACTTGTACTGGAATTATTTGATAAAATTTTAGAAAACCAATTAGAAATTCAAAAAACAAGTTCTCGTAATATAGATGAGAAATTATTACATAATTTAATATTCCAGCAAAGTTCTGATAATACTGAAGATAGTGATTTATGGTTAATTAATGAAGATTTTATTTATTTTAAAGGAGTTTCTGAAAGCAAATTGAAAGATGTTAAAATTGATAATGAATTTATCTTTAAAAAAGAATTTGAAAAAGAAGAAACCGAGTATTTATTATCATTAGGCGAAAATAGAAAAATTAAAAAACCTGACATTTTACTTTTTCCTGATGAGTCTAAATGTATAATAATAGAGTTGAAAAACCCTGATGTACCTATCAGGACGCATTTAGGACAAATTGATTTTTATGCAGGTCTTATTCGAAATCTTACAAAAGACACTTTTAACCTTGATACATTTTATGGTTATTTAATTGGAGAATCTATTGACCCAAGAGATGTAAGGTTAACAGACCAACGTTTTATTCAATCCTACCATTTAGATTATATGTTTCGATCCAGCACGCCTGTTGCAGGTGACATTTTTCCTAATACGAAAAAAAGCGATGGTTCAATTTATACAGAAGTCATTAAATACTCAACCTTATTAGAACGTTCTTTAATGCGAAACAAAATATTTATAGATAAAATAACTAAACCTATAAAATTACATTGAATAAATCATGCTTGGCAAAACCCACCAATTAGTAGCAAACCTTTCTTTGGCATGTCTTAGTCAAAAAGAGAGGCATATTATGTATCCAAGATGGGGAGGCATTGAATCTGGTGCAACTTTATCGGATGAATTTAGGATTATGTGGGAAATTGAGGAAGTAGGTTCAGACAAAAAACAACTTGTTCATCGGTGTTATGTGGATAGCAAGGATACTAAAAACCACGGATGTATCACCAGATCATTAAACCATGCTGAGGGCTGTATTGGTTTTATAGAAACCTACTCAAAAGAAGATAGTTCTGAAGAGGAATTCTTAGAGAATCTGGGGATGCTTATGGGAATTACAAGTCACCATATTGCAGATTTATGTACACCGGTTCATGTTGGCCATAGAATAAATTTTAAGAATTTGGGGTACTCTTCACTTTCCAGGTTCCACAATAAAGTAGAAAGAGATATTTTTCGTTTTCAAAATAAATCTTCTATAAAGTTCTCAAAACCAAAACTTGTTGAATTATCGGATAAGTATTTTTGGACTATTGCAAATGATACATATAACAACATCTTTCTAAAGCTTGAAGCTATTTATAAAACAAAGGCTGAACCATCTATGATTGATATTTCCTCTCAGGTAGTTAGTAATGCGGTAAAACATACAACAGATGTTTGGCATACGATACTCCACAAAACAAAAATGACTAAAAGAAAATGGACAATGCAACCTTTGATATAAATTGTCTTGTCCTGAAATAGGTTTACAATAAAATTGTAAATTTATTCGCACATTAT
>CAYOKJ010000003.1:0-19817 GCA_964404485.1 uncultured Bacteroidales bacterium
TTGATGCTTTTGATATAAAATATTAGTTTGGGTGACCCAAATGACGAAAACAGGAGTATTTTACAAACCTCAAAACCGTCCATTTCAGGCATACAAATATCAAGTAGGATAGTATCTGGTAATTTTTCTTTGGCAATTTTAATACCTTCTTTTCCTGATAAAGCAGTTAAAATATTACAATCCGAAAGATAATGATAAAGTATTTTCTTTATTAAAAAAAGGTTAGTTTCATTATCATCAATTGCTAAAATATTATACATCGATGTATTTTAGTGTTAATATACATTTTTCCTAGTTCGATAAATCATAAAAATATGCAAATAAATTTATGAGATAAATTGATGAAACAAAGTTAGCTTAATTTTTTAATTGCTTAAACTATGATCACCTTAAGATTTTTTTTGTAATAATAATAAATGGAATGGGTTCTAATACAATCTGCTAAACTACCTCACAAATTTAAAGATAAATCCAATAACTGTGTGATAAAAGTCTTTTGGTCTTTCGTTATGAATAGAATGAGCTGCTTGTTCTATATACACAGGATAGCTTGCTCGGGTGATGCCTTTATATAATTTATCAACTTCTTGTGGAGGAAAAAGGATATCTTCTTCACCAACTAAAATTAAAGTTTCGGATTGAATTTTTGATAAATCATCTATTACATTAAAATTTGTAATTGCTTGGATTTGTCCTTCAAAACCTTTTTGAGTTTGCTGATAAGGATAATCCAGAACAAATTTTAAATAAGAATTTACAAAATTACTTTTATTAATACTTTTAATTGTATATAACCATGGTAAAAATATTTTCCACCAGAGCTTTTTATTAGTTCCATTTTGTGATAATTCTAATAAGCCTTGAAATAAAATATTATTTCTTTGCGTAGCATAAGGAGAAGTACTGCAAAGTATTAATTTATATACTCTTTCAGGATATTTTATTGCAAGTTTTTGTGCTATGTAACCACCCATTGAATGTCCTAAAACATGTGCAGCATGAATATTTAAATAATCCATCAGGCTTTTTGTGTCATCTGCCATTTGTTCAATGGTATAAGGTGGATCGGTAGCTTCAGTTCTCCCAACACCCCTGTTATCAAAGATTATTACTTTAAAGTGTTTTGAAAGATCTTTAATTACAAATTGCCAGCTTTGACTATCGGCAGTAAATCCGGCTATAAGTATCAATGGCTCTCCCTCACCATGAACTTCGTAATAAATGTTTAAATTATTTAATTTTGCAATAGACATAATTTGTTTTCGATATTCAAAGATAAATAAAACTTTGATTAATTAGCAAAATTTATCTTCTATTAAAAATTTATCAGTTAATAATATTTCTTTTCTGATCTTTATCAAGTTTGTTTAATAACTCCACTATTTTTTCTAATTCCAAGATATTATTAGTCTTAGAAGCTTTTATTGCCTCTTGTGGCATTGCTTTAGCTTCAGCTGTTTTTGGATTTTGAACAATTGCTAATCCACCATTATCCTTAATTAATTTTAAACCTTTTGCACCATCATTATTTGCTCCTGTAAGTACAATCCCAATTAATGCAGGGCAATAAGCATAAACAGCAGTTTCAAATAAAACATCAATAGAAGGTCTTGCAAAGTTAACCTTCTGATCAACCGAAAATGAAATGCTTTTATCATCCTCAACCATCATATGAAAATTGGGTGGAGAAAAATAAACATATCCTGGTTTTATTTTTTCTTTATCATCAGCTTCTTTTATGTTAAGACTGCAGAGGTTGTTTAGATATGTGGTTAAATAGTTGTCAGAATGAGAACTAATGTGTTGAACAACAAGAATAGGAATACTGAAATCATTCGACAATAATGAGAATAATACTTTTAAAGCATTTAGTCCTCCAGCGGAAGTTCCAATTACTATCGCTTGATATTGCATTTTATGTACAGTTTTTTTATCCAAAAATAATTAGTATTATTCTTCAGTTTTCAATTTGCTTGTTGCCTATTTTATTACTTTCCTCTAATTCCCAACTTTTTCTTGTATATTCTCTCTTTATCGCTTACAATCGAAAATTTTCTAAAATTATTAGAAAATCTAAGGTTTTCTTTTGAACCTAAACATAGATAGCCTCCGTTAATCAGGCTTGTTTCAAAAAGATTGAAAACTCTGTTTTGGAGTTCTTTATCAAAATATATTAAAACATTTCGACAAATCACAACATTAACCTCAGCAAACACATTATCTGTAACAAGATTATGTTCAGCAAAGACCATATTCTTTTTTAATGATTTATTTAAAATTACAGATTCGTATTTTGCAGTATAATTATCTGAAAACGAATTTTTTCCACCGGCTTTCTGATAGTTATACGTAAATTCTTTAATCTTACTTATCGGATAAATTCCTTCTTTAGCTGTTTGCAAAACAACTTTATTGAAGTCAGTGGCATATATCTGAGTTCTATCATAAAGTCCTTCTTCCTGTAAAAGTATAGCCATGGAATAAACTTCTTCTCCTGTAGAGCAGCCCGCATGCCAAATTTTTATAAAAGGATAAGTTTTTAAAATATGTACAACCTC
Organism: uncultured Bacteroidales bacterium; assembly: GCA_964404485.1. Classification (GTDB taxonomy): domain Bacteria; phylum Bacteroidota; class Bacteroidia; order Bacteroidales; family JAIORY01; genus JAIORY01. The sequence continues at coordinate 2,559 of CAYOKJ010000003.1, forward strand.
TTCTCTAAAAAATTTATAAAAAGATGGATCCCGAAACATTTCTGTTACGTTAATAGAGAGATCGCGTAAAATCAATTCAAAAAAATCATGATCATATAAAGCTTTATGTTGGATTTCGGAAATACTGCTAAGACCTGAAGTGTTTAGGCGGTGCAAAATTCGTCTTCTAATATGAGCTTTTCCGTAATTTCTGAAATCATAACCATATTTAGTAAAAATGGCTTCTAATAATAATTTGATTTCAATATTAATATTATCGTTTATATTTTCTTTATTCATATTATTTATAAAGCCAAACTCTTAATAATGATATTAACTTTTCTTCGATTATTGGTTTTGAAAGGTATTCATTAGCTCCTGCAGCAATACACTTTTCTCTGTCTCCTTTCATTGCTTTTGCTGTTAAAGCAATTATTGGGATGTCTTTAAATTTATCAAATTTTCTGATGATTGATATTGCTTCATAACCGTCCATTTCAGGCATCATAATATCCATTAATATTAAATCGATATCTGGAGTTGTTTTTAATCTATCTATTCCTTCCTTACCATTTTTTCCAACTATCACAACCATTTTTCTTTCTTCAAGAACACTGGAAAGAGCAAAAACATTACGCATGTCATCATCAACAATAAGAATTTTTTTGTTTACAAGAACCGATTCATCTTGATGAAAGATATTTAATAATTTTTGTTTGTCTATCGGCATGTCTGATTCAACCTGGTGAAGGAAAAGTGTAGTTTCCTGAAGTAGCCGTTCGAATGAACGTGCACCCTTTAAAATTATGCTGTCAGCATATTTTTGTAGTTTTTCATCATCTTCCTTCGAAAGTTCTTTTCCTGTATAAATAATAACCGGTAAATCTTTGCTTTTTTTGTGTCTTCTTACTTTTTCAAGAAGCTCAAATCCTGAAAGTTCTTTAAGCCCAAGATCAAGAACCATGCATTCATATTTGTTCTTTTTTAAAAGATCGTATGCTTCTTCTCCCGATTCTACGGCAGTTATTAAAACATTACCATCTCCAAGTAGATTAACAATACTTTTTCGCATTAATTCTTCATCTTCAACTATTAATATTTTTTTAATTGGTTTTGAAATAATATTTTCAATTTTCTTGAAAACATCATTGAGTTTGCTTTCATTAACAGGTTTTTGCAGAAATCCAATTGCACCCATTTTCATTGCCTTGAGAGATTTATCGGAAGCTGAGATAATATGAACCGGAATATGTCGAGTATTTATATTTTTCTTTAAGCGGTTCATAACTTCATAACCATCAATTCCGGGTAATCCAAGATCTAAAATAATAGCACTTGGGATATAATAATCGGAATAATGTAAGCCCGTTTCTCCATCCTTAGCAATCATACACATAAAACCTTTTTCATGAGCCAGATCAACAAGTACTTGACAGAAATTTAAGTCATCTTCAATTATCAAAATAAAATCATCTCCTGATTCTATTCTGTCTCTATCATCAATTTTTTCTAGAGGGATTAAAGGTTGAAATTGATTGGTTTTGGTAATTATTTTGCTTTCGACTTTCTTATCATAATTTAATTTTTCAACTTTTATGCTTTCAGTAATGGAAGGAGCTGTTGTTTCATCTGTTTTGTTTTTTTCGATGATTTCAGGAATAAATAAAGTAAATATAGTTCCTTTTCCTTCAGCGCTTTCTAATTGAAGTTCACCTCCAAGTAATTCTGCAAAGCTTTTTGAAATTGTAAGTCCAAGACCTGTACCTCCATATTTTCTGCTTGTTGTACCATCTGCTTGTTGGAAAGCATTAAAGACTGCTTGTTGTTTTTCTTTTGGTATTCCTATTCCAGTATCTATTACTGAAAAGGCAATTGTTTTTTCAGCTTTCAGTTTTGATGACGTAAATTTTGTTTTTTTATTTGCTCTGCTTATATTTAGTTTTATACTTCCTTTTTTTGTGAATTTAATCCCGTTTGAAAGTAAATTTTTAATTATCTGATACATCCGTTGAAAATCAGTTATTAAATATTCATTCAGGTTTTCATTAATATTTATTTCTAAGTCCAGATCTTTTTCATCTGCAAAGGGTTTAAAAGTTCGAGTAACTGAATCCTTAATATCGTTATAATAAACCTTTTCGATAAAAAGTTCAATTTTTCCTGACTCAACTTTCGAAAGGTCAAGAATTTCATTTATAAGATCAAGCAGGTCGGAACCTGATGTATTTATTGTTTTTGCATACTCAATTTCTTTTTCGTTAAGATGTTCTTTTTTATTGGATGCAAGTAATTGTGATAGAACAAGTATGCTGTTTAAAGGTGTACGAAGTTCATGTGACATATTTGCAAGAAATTCAGATTTATACCTGCTTGCTTGTTCAAGGTCATTAGCTTTCTGATTAATTTCGATTTGGGCCTTTTCAAGCTCGAGGTTTTTCTTGTTGATATTATCTCTTTGAATTTCAAGATCGTTAGTTCTTTCTTCTAGTTCTTCATTAATTACACGAAGTTCTTCTTGTTGATTTTTTAAATTTTCTTCTGAAGTTTTTAGTGCTTTTGTTTGTTCTTCAAGTTCTTCATTGGCTTGTCTTAATTCTTCTTGTTGAACAGTTAATTCATCAGCTTGTTCCTGGGTTTGTTCGAGAAGCAGTTCAACGTGTGAATGTGACTGAACTGTGTTTATTGCTATTGCAATTCTTTCGGTACAAATGTCAATAAAAGACTGTTGAAGTTCTGAATAATTATTTACAGAACCAATAAGAATTACACCTATAACTGTGTTTTCGAAGATTAAAGGAGTAATAATATAATTTTTAAGTGTTTTAGTTCCAATACCAATATCCAAATCAGGAAGTTCGTCGTTATTATCAACGAACAATATTTTTTCTTTTTCTTTTGCTGCTTGTCCTATAAGTCCTTCACCAAATTTATATTTAATATGTCCTTTTTTATTTTTAAGAGCGTAATCTGAACTAAGTTCAAGAATTTCATTTTCTTTGGAGAGATAGATAAGCCCAATTTGAGAATTAAGATATTTTACCAGAAAAGTAATAACTTCAGCAGTAAGCTTTTTTATATCTTTTAATCCACTCAGATTTGTTTCCAGTTCATTGAGTCCTGTTTTTAACCAATCCTGATTTTTAATTTCTTCTGATGTTTCTCTGAGTGTTTTCGTCATTTCAAAAAGTGAAATTCCAAGAGTATCATTTTTACATCTGGGAGTAATATTAGTTGAATAATCCCCTTTTGCAATTTGATTTGATTGATGAACAACTTCCTTGAAACTATTAATCATTGTACTCATTGATTTTCCAAGTATGTCGTCTTCACTTCTTATTTTTACTGATTTTGGGTAATCTCCAAGTGCAGCAGATTCGCTTACTGCGGCATATAAATGAAGTGAGTCAACCAAATTATTGAAAGAGCTAACTATCTCACCAACTTCATTTTTTGGGGCATCAATAGTTTTTTTAATTAATTTACCTTGTGCAACTTCTTTTGCCCATGCGGAAATCTTTTTAATAGGATTGACAAACTTTCGAGTGACTAGTATTGCAATAAAGAAAACTATGAATATTGTTACAATAAAAGAAACTTTTGCAATATCTGATAATTTTTTTGCATATGCATAAGCCTCATCATGTTCAACTTCTTCAATCAATGCCCATTGGACTCCCAATTTGTCTAAAAAACTTAAATTACGATAAATACCTAATACGTTTTTCCCTTTGTTATTAAGGTAAATTGTAACTTTTTCAATGTCAAGTTCAGAGTTTTTAATGTATTGTTTGTTGTTTTTATTCTTTGCAAGTTTTTGCCAATTAAGAGCTTTGTCGTTTGTTACTTTTTTTGTCAGAATTATTGAATTATCATCAAAGCGGGTTGCAGACCGAAACAATAAATCTTTGCCAACAATGTATGTTTCACCTGTTTCCCCAAATTCTAAATTATTTTGAATAATGTGATTAATTTCATCAATATTAATTTGAAGAATAAATAAACCAAATTTTTCTCTATTTTCATTAATCATGGTTTTTATAATAAAACCGGAAGGCAGAAGATCGGAACTTTGATAAAAACAAAGATCAGAAAAAATTGTTTTATCTGTATCAATTGCTTTTTTACACGATTTTGCAAGTAATGACTGCAAATTTTTTGTGGTAAAAATGTTAGATCCCAAATCATTTTCTTTTTTTGTCTTAAACAGAATATTTCCATTTATGTCAATGAAATAAAGATCATTGTATTCGTTTTTAGATAATATATTTTGAAAATAAGAACGTTTTTTACTTGTAAGTTTATCCCATATATTTGTATTAACATATTTGTTTAGTGAAAGTTTACTGTTTTGAAAGTTGGTTTCTAATGAGCTAAAAAAATCAATATTTGATTTATCTTCAGATTGAATATCAACGAAATTGACAGTATTTTCAAAATAAGATTCTAAATATTCAACTCGAAGTTGTGAATTTGTATAAAGAGAATTTTCAGCAATTGTAGTAAGTCCAATATATGTACTTAAGTAATTGATAAAACTAATAATAACGAGGGGAATAAACGAAATAGCAAGAAACCAAATTAATAATGATTTTCCTAATCCAATGTATAAATTTGCTTTTACTAATTTCTTATATTTATTTAAACCAATATTATTATTCATTTTTACATTTAATTAAGGATTAGTATCAATAACAATAATTTTAATTTTTCTTAGTGTTTTGTCTTTTGAGATTTTTTAAGTACAGAATAAAGCTCGTGAGGATTAATAGGTTTTGTAATATAGTAATTCATTCCTGCTGCAAGACATATTTCCTTGTCACCTTTCATTGCATGAGCAGTCATTGCTGCGATTGGGGTATTAATGTTATTGTCTTTTTCAAATTTCCTGATTAACTTTGTTGCTTCCAGTCCGTCCATTTCAGGCATTTGAATGTCCATAAAAATAATGTCAAACTTTTTTAATTTAGCTTTTTCTAAAGCAATTTTTCCGTTTTCGGCAACAGTAATTTCATGTCCTTCCTTTTTCAAAAATTGAGTTATTATTTTGCGGTTAATTATTTGGTCTTCAGCAATTAGTATTGAAAGTTTTTTGGAGAGTGTTTTTTTTGTTTTTTCTTCATTCTTTTTTTGTGGAGTTATTTTTTTTACTCCATTACTTTTTCCTTCCTGTAATTCTAAAATAAAATAAAATTTACTTCCTTTTCCGATTTCGCTTTCTACATTAATTGTGCCGTCCATCATTTCAACAAGTTTCTTTGAGATTGATAGTCCTAATCCTGTTCCACCATGTGTACGGGATGTTGATTTATTAACTTGATTATATAATTCAAACAGATTTGGGATTTTATTTTTAGATATTCCAACACCGGTGTCTTCAACAGAAAATTTAATAGTTACTTTATTACCCTCTTTTTTAAGTAGTTTTACATTTATTGTTATTGATCCTTTATTAGTAAATTTTATTGCATTACCAACTAAATTGATTAATATTTGTCGAATTCTCAGTGGATCACCCATCATAACATCAGGAACATCTGATGTTATATTAAGATTAAAATCAAGCTCTTTACTTAGTGTTTTTACTGATAATAATTTTTTGATTTTTTCAAGAATATTTCTAATGCTAAACTCAACTTCTTCGAGAACAAGTTTATCTGCCTCAATCTTCGAAATATCAAGAATTTCGTTAATTATATCAAGCAAAGATTCTCCGGATTGTTTAATATCAGCAATACGTTCTTTTTGACTTTCTGTATTGTTTTCATCCATTAATGCCAAATCAGCCATACCAATAATACCATTTAAGGGGGTTCGTATTTCGTGGCTCATATTAGCTAAAAATGAACTTTTAGTTAATGTTGCTTCTTCAGCTATTTGTTTGGCTTTGTTAAGCTCTAAAATAGTTTTTTCCAGTTCTTTTTTTGTTTTTTCTACTTCAAACTTTTGTTTAAAGAAATCAATATAGGATAAAATTTTATTACGGAGTATTTCAAGGTCAAGAGGTTTATATAAATAGTCAACTGCGCCGGTTTTATATCCTCTAAAAACATGCTCTCGTTGCTTGCTTATAGCAGTAACAAAAATTATTGGTATTTGTTTAGTCCGTTCATTACTGCGAATTATTTCTGCAGTTTCAAATCCATCCATCTCGGGCATTTGTACATCCAGCAAAATCATAGAAATTTCATATTCAAGCAGTAAGCCCAATGCTTCGTTTCCTGAACTTGCTTTAATGATATTTAATTCAGGATTCTCTAGAATACCTTCAAGCGTAAGTAAGTTTTCTTCTCTATCGTCAACAATAAGAATGTTGAATTTATTTTTATCATCAATACTCATAATAATTTGGCTTTTTATTAAAAAATAAAAAATTTAATAATAAAACAAAAATAATGAAAATTAACATTAATCCTAATATATTTAAATATTCTTTTTGTTCCTAATGTTAGTATATACCAAAATTATTAAATGCTAAAATAGTGTTTATTTACCTGCCACATATAATTTTATAAGCACAGTATTTGCAATTATCCGCTTCTTGTGTTTGTTTAAACTCAACCTCAGGATTGAAAATTTCAGAGATAATATTTTTTAATTCGTTTTCGAAAATTTGGATTGATTCATGATTAATCTCAGCTTTGTCTGGGAGCTTTATTTTAAGTACCCCTTGACTGATTTTACTTAGTGGGATTATTCCGGCTTCAGTAGTTTGTTCGCTAAAAGAATAAGTTTTAAAATATAGCCATGAATAAATTAACAGTTGAAAACTTTTACTTAAAGTTGTATTAGTTTTTAGTTTTTCCCAGTCTTTCAAGTTAAGCTCTTTATTATCAACATTTCCGGTTTTATAATCTAATATTCGTAAAGTGTTTCCAACTAGATCAATTCTGTCGATTGCTCCAATAATATTTGCGGTTATTTTATCATTATTGAAAGTTATTGTTGATTTGAATTTTTCTTCAAGATGTTTAATCAAAAGTTGATTGTTTAATGCACTTTGTTTAATGAAAAATTCCTTTTCGGATTTCAAAAAATTATTAATAAAATTTTTTGCAACATGTACAATTAACAGATTTTTTCCAAAATTAATATCGCCCGAATTATATTCATCTTCAAATGTTTTATTTAGAACCGAGTCTATCTCTTTCTTCATTTTTTCTATGTCAGATTGATGAAGAATAATATTTTTATAAGGTTCGAATAATATTTTTAAAACTTTGTGAATTACACTTCCAAGAGTGGCTGCATCAATTGTTTCTTCAATATTTTCGATTTCTCTAATTTTTGCAATATCTTTGAAATAAAATTGTAATGGGCAATTAATATATGTGTTTAATGAGCTTGCGGAAAATCCGGAATCTGCTTTTTTCCTTATCTTTTCAAGAACATCTTTTGTCTTCTTAATTTTAATGTTTTGATTGCTTTTTTCATTCATGGGCGATAATGCAAGAATTTTCTCATTAATTTTTATCTTCGGATTGTACTTCCCTAATTCATGAATTATCTGATTAATAAACCTACTTTTTTCGCCACCACCAAGTGTGTCTGATTCAGTGTTATATAATAAATAGACTTTTTTACTTTGTTGTAAAAGTCTGTAAAAATGATAGGCATAAACTGCATTTCTGTCTTTATAAGTTGGTAATTTAAAAATCCTTTTTATCTCGAAAGGAATAAAAGAATTCTGACTTTTTGCTTTTGGAATTATGTCTTCGTTTACCGATAACATAATGAGATTTTCAAAATCCAGAGTTCTGGTTTCAAGAATTCCCATTATTTGTAACCCTTTTAAAGGTTCGCCAAAAAATGGAATTGTTGATGATCTTACAATTTGTTTAAATAGTAATCGCAAGGATTTGTTTGTTTTTATTGCGGTAAATTCTTCGGAGAGTTCTTTCAATCTTTTAATTATCAACGAAAAATTGAAAAGATATTCCATCTCGACTTTATAATCGTTTGTTGTGTTTTGCTTTTGTTTTATTAAAGATTCTTTAAGCAGTTTTATTATATTGTTGAAGTTCTTGAGTGTTGAAGATACTTGGCTCCAGGTCGAAAAAAATTCACCAATATTTTTCTGTCCAAAATCAGGACAAAGAGAATAATGATTAATTATTTCTTCTTTAGTAAAAAACATATTATTCGATTTTACCAAATCTTGTTTAATAGAATTTAATTCTTTGTCGGTAATTCCAAGTAAAACTTCGGGAAATCCTGAAATAAAAGAGTGTTGAATAATTTTTAGAATATCATGCAGATAAAATTTTTCCACTTTAGCTCCTCGGGCTTTTTTGAGTTTTACGGCATTTTCGTGCATCAAAAAAATTGAATCAAACAAATCGGCGAGAGGTGTTAATTGTAAAGGCAATCCCATTGTGATGTTCATAGCATTTATGCTGTTGGGGATGGAATTAAGTACCGGCATTAAAAGGTTTTCATCAGCTAGAGTGATGGCTGTTTTAGCTATTTTTTCACCAATAAAATTATTATTCGAAAGAATGTTTCCGCATATTTTTGCTTGTCCGATATTTTTAGGAACTCCTATAATATTTATTTCTTTTTCGCTGTCGTGGAAATTATTTCCAATCCATTTTTTACTGAAAAAATATTTATTGCTTAAATTTTTTCTAAGAAAATAACCTGCTTCCTGAATACTCTTTTCTGAGTTTGATTCATTTAAATAATAATTATCCCCATCCCAAAGAATCTCTGCATTATAATCTTTAATAATTGTTTCTATGATATTTTCTTCGGCTGTTGTAAGTGCATTAAATCCGGCAAAAACTATCTTTTTCCATTTTAATTTTTTAATGATTTCTGAAATATTATCATTTACTTTTCTGTATGCTAATCCTTGATAAGCAAGGTTTTTTTCGAGAAGTGATTTCGACAGATGAGAATAATAATTTATCAATGAATTGTAAAATCGTAAATATTTGTGCTGAAATTCGGTTAGAGGCGAATTATCTAAATTCCACAAACTAATAGCTTTTGAATCGGTCAGATAAGTAAATAATTTTTTAGCATCGACCAAATATTGATCAATTTCATTAAAATCGTGTAATAAAACCGAACTCCATTCCATAAAACTTTCAAATTCCTGAGCATTTTTACCTTCAACAGTTTTATGAGTTTCATAAAATTCAAAAAGTAAAGATATCCGGTCAATTATTCTGTATCCCGAAAGTTTGCAAATAAAATCTTCTATTGAGAATATTTCAGGAGACCATACAGCTTTGTTTATTTTATTTGAAATATATTTTTTGAGGAACAGACTTGCTCTTCGGTTTGGAAGTACGACGCAAACATCACTAATATTTTCGTCAATGTCATTAATTAGGTAATCTGCGGTTTTGTCAAGAAAAGCTTGCATTTTTTTTGTTATTATTAAATTTTTATTCTCTTTGTTTAATGATTAAATGCATGAATGCGAAAATGCTTAAATAGCTGCTAATGCGCAAATAACCAAAAAATAGAGCTTATTTTGCTTTACTCAAATAAGTGAAGTAAAATTCGCAATATTAGCGGCTAACAAAAAACACTTGCGGATTTTAGGCATTTATTCATTATATCATTTACGCATTTTATCATTCAATTATCCATTCAATCATCCATTACTTAAGATTCCATGTAGAACCAAATTCATTCTGGAATTTTATCTAATTTATTAATCATTTCCAAATTCTCAATTTTTCCGATGTCCATCCAAAATGTATCATCATGAATAAAGGATTTAATAATTTGAGTCTTGGCAAGTTCGATATAAACATCTATCATCGAAAATTTCCCTGTTTTTGTCATTAAATCAAATATTTTTGGGCTTATCACATGAATTCCACTAAAAGCTTTTCTCGATAATTTGTCCTTTGTTTCACGACTTATTTTTTGTTCTCCGGTTTTGATATTTTCCCATCCTGTCAAATTATTTTTTTCATCAAATAATAAATATCTTGAGGTGTTACGATTCCTTACGGCAAGTGTTGCAATTGCTCCGGAAGAAATATGATAATTATACATTTTTCTCAAATCAATATCAGAAATAACATCAACATTATAAACCAAAAAAGCCTCATTTTTATTGAAAAAACTTTCAGCATTTTTTAGTCCGCCTCCGGTATCCAGCAATTCGGAACTTTCGTTTGAAATAATTATCTGTGCACTAAAAGTATTGTTATTCAAAAAATTAATCAACTGCTTTGCATGATGATGAACATTTATTATAATCCTGTCAAATCCTGATTTTGCAAGCTTTGTTATTGCTCGTTCAATCAACGTAACTCCTTGAACTTCTATTAGTGCCTTGGGTTTGTTTTCTGTCAATGGTTTAAGTCGGGTACCCAAACCGGCTGCATAAATCATTGCATTCATATACTATTACCCCCTTCCCAACCTTCCCCCATAAGGGGAAGGAGTTTGGCTTTCCTATCCAATACTCCAACTCTCCAATATTCCATCATGTCAGTTCTACATAATATTCCAGTTGTCTTTTTCACAATGATTTAACACTACTTTAATTTTATATTTTGATTTAATATGTTTAGTTAATTTTTCTGCAAAAAATACCGAACGATGTTGCCCACCGGTGCAGCCAAAATTAATCATTAAATTAGTAAATCCTCTTTCGATATATTTTTCAATTGATTGCTCAACAATTTTAAATACATTTTTCTCAAATTCTTTTACCTCGTTTTCGTTTTCCAGATAGTCAATTATTATTTTATCTTTTCCCGAAAATACTCTGTATTTCTCGTACCTACCCGGATTTGGAAGTGCTCTGCAATCAAAAGTAAAACCACCACCATTGCCGCTCAAATCTGTCGGTGGAGCTTTTTTAAAAGAAAAACTGTTTACACTTACGCACAATTTATTTTGTATTTGTTTTGATGTGTCGAATTTGTCGTATGCAAGTAATTTTTTCAAGGCGGAATTTAACTCTGAAAGTTCTTCAGGAAAAGGATGATTTTTTAGTAAATATTTCAGGTTTTTTATTGCAAAGGGAATACTTTGAACAAAGTGCGCTTTTTTTTCGTACAAGCCTCTGAAACCATAAGCTCCCATTACCTGCATCAATCTGAGATATACAAAAGCATAATAATGTTTTTTGAATTTTTTTTCATCAACAACTATAACTTTTTTTAATTGTGAGATATAATAATCAAGAAGTTCATCCCTGATATTGCTTGGCATTTCAGCTCTAACCTGAAATAGGAGCGAAGCCACATCGTATTGCAAAGCACCTTTTCTTCCACCTTGATAGTCAATAAAAAATGGTGAGTTTTCTTGTATCATAATATTCCTCGACTGAAAATCGCGATACATAAAATAATTATTATCTGCTTCAAGCAATACCTTTATAAATAAGTGAAAATCATTTTCAAGTTCTTTTTCGTCGAATGGAATATCGGTAAGTTTTAAAAAATAATATTTAAAATAATTAAGATCCCACAGCATTGATTGCTTATCAAATGATTTACGTGGATAGCAAAGATTATAGTTGATTTTTTCCCCTGCAGTGAGTTGAAATTTTATAAGCTCATCAAGAGATTTTTTATAAATATTAATGATTTCTGTAGAGTATTTATTTTTATCTTTTTTGATTAATGAAAAAAGATCAATATCACCAAAATCCTCAATCAGGTAAATATTATTGTCAAGATCAGCACTATAGATTTCAGGTACGTTTAGAGAATGCTTTTTAAAGTGTTTTGAAAATTCGATAAAAGCAAGATTCTCTTTCAAATTGTTATTGTAAACTCCCAATACATTTAATTTACTGCTTTTTATCCTGAAATATTTTCTATTACTTCCTGATGAAGGAAGTGGAAAAACCTGATTTGCATTATCACCCGACCATTTTTTAAAAAGCGTTTTAAGTAAGGAAATTTGATTATCAATAGAAAAATTATTCATAATGCAAATTTAATAAATAAATGGGAAATGGGTGATTGATGGAAGCAGAGGGTATAATTGGAATGATAGAATAATTTAAATAAAAAACCAATTACTTGCTTAATGAACATATGTTCATTATATTTGCAAAAATTTTAAGAGAAATATGCCAAGACCAAAAAGATTCAGGAGAATGCATCAGCCGCCATTTTTAAAAGGTTTTAAGCCTTTTGGAATCAGGGCAGAAGTTAATGAGTTGGTTAATTTATTGTTTGAAGAATTTGAATCAATAAAATTAGCTGATTACGAAAATCTTTCTCAGGAAGAGGCAGCAAAAAGAATGAATGTGAGTCGCCCGACTTTTACAAGGATTTACGAAAGTGCAAGAAAAAAAATCGCCAAAGCTTTTACCGAATCCTTATCAATAATTATTGAAGGAGGAAATGTTGATTTTGAAGATAATTGGTATAAATGTAATGATTGTCAAAGCACATTTCGAAAACCAAAAATTTCGAAAATATTAACAAAATGCCCTGTTTGCAATTCATCAAATATCGAACATATCAACGAATCGTTGAGAGCTGCTAAGAGTCGTGAAAATTTCGTGGTTGGAACTAGAAAGAAAAGCATGGGGTATTGTGTTTGTCCGAAATGTAACACTCGAATCGAACATAAAGCAGGTGTGCCATGCCGGAATCTGATATGCGAAAAATGTGGAGTAAGTATGACCAGAGAAGGAGCAGTTCATTTTCGTCAAATAAAAGGAAAGAAATAGAACTCATGTTAAAATAGCATAATTATTATGTTTACCATTAATGAGAATAAGTATATAAATAAAATTAATATTTTTGTAAAAAATAAAAATCAATAAATCAATAAATTAATAATAATATGGAAACAAAAAATGCAGGATTTTCATCTAAGCTTATTCATGCTGGTGGAATTAAAAGTAGCAAAAAGAGTGCAGTAACACCAATTTATCAAACTTCAACATTTTCGTTTGATGATGCCGATGATGGTGCAAAATGTTTTTCGGGAGAGAATGACGGATATATTTATACAAGAATTGGAAACCCGACAATAGAAGATTTGGAAAATACAGTTGCAGAACTTGAAAATGGATATAAAGGAATTGCAACAAGTTCGGGTATGGGTGCTATCACAACGGTTTATATGAATTATCTTTCAGCCGGAAGTCATTTTATAAGTACTGATTCAGTTTATGGTCCAGCCAGAGCTGTAATGGAAACTCTTTTCGCAAAATTTGGAGTAGAATCTTCATATGTAGATACAACTGATGTTGAGAATATCAGCAAAGCTATTAAACCAAATACAAAACTTATTTATCTTGAAACTCCTGCAAATCCAACTATGGGAATTACAGATATCGTAGCTGTTGTAAAAATTGCTCATGAAGCAGGTATTCCAGTTTGTGTTGACAATACTTTTTGTAGTCCTTATATACAAAAACCTCTTGATCTTGGTGCTGATATTGTTTTGCATTCAATGACAAAATTTATTAACGGTCATGCTGATATTGTTGCAGGAATTGTAATTGCAAAAACAGAAGAAGATTATAAAAGCTTAAAAGGAGTAATGGCTAATATGGGACCAAATATGGATCCACATCAGGCTTATATGACACGAAGAGGATTGAAAACTCTTGCTATCAGAGTTGACAGAGCACAGCAAAATGCTCAAAAAGTTGCTGAGTTTCTTGAAGCTCATCCAAAAGTAGAGTGGGTAAAATACCCGGGATTAAAATCTCATCCACAATACGAACTTGCTAAAAAACAAATGAGCGGTTCAGGAGCAATGATTAGCTTTGGTTTAAAAGGTGGTTTGGAGTCAGGCAAAAAAATGATGAATAATGTTCATCTTGCATTATTGGCAGTTTCTCTTGGTGGAGTTGAAACTTTGATTCAACACCCCGCTTCAATGACTCACTCAAAAATCTCAAAAGAAAAGAAAGAAAAAGCCGGCATTACTGACGGACTTGTTAGATTGGCAATTGGGATTGAAGATATTGAGGATATTCTTAAGGATATTGAACATGCTTTAGAAATGGTTTAATTAGTGGCGGTCTATAAAATCACACTCTAACAATTTAAAATTTTAGGATTTAGATTTAAAATTCAAAAACATAAATATAAAATTTTATAAATATATCAGGCTTTATAGACAGACTCTAAAGAGTTAAATAATACAATAAACACTATCCCGTACTCATTATTTGTGTACGGGATTTTTTATTTATCAAAAATTTAATCTAATTTTATATCCTTGAACAAAAAAAATTGTTCAACTAAAAATATAGTTGGACATTGATAAATGCTTAAAATAATTAAATGCTAAAATGATGTTTTCCTTATTACGATACAAAACTATATTGTCGCTTTTTGTTTTTATATTTTTTCTTGGAAATATTTACGGACAAAAGGTTGCAGTTGTATTAAGTGGAGGTGGAGCCAAAGGAGTAACGCACATTGGTTTTTTAAAGGCTTTAGAAGAAAATAATATTCCTATTGACTATATTGCAGGGACTTCAATGGGTGCGGTTATTGGTGGTTTTTATTCCTGTGGATACACTCCACTTCAAATTGAAAAATTTATTACTTCTGAAGAATTTGAAAGATGGTCGAATAGAAAAAATAATAATGATTATTTAAATTTTTATAAAAATTATGAGCCAAACTCATCGTGGATTAGTGTGCCTTTTACATATAAGAAAAAAATAATATCGAAATTGCCGACAAATATTGTTTCACCTTATGAAATGGATTTTACTTTTTTAGAATTATTTTCTTCTTCTAGTGCAGCAGCAAATTATAATTTTGATAGTCTTTATGTCCCATTTAGATGTGTTGCTTCCGACATTGACTCAAGCCAAGCAATTATACTTCGAAAAGGGCAATTAGAAAAAGCTATAAGGGCGTCAATGACTTTCCCGTTTTTTTTTAAACCAATAAAGATTAACGGAAAACTATTATTTGATGGTGGAATGTACAATAATTTTCCGGTTGATGTTGCATTAAAAGATTTTAAACCTGATGTAATTATTGGATGTAAGGCAGCAGGAAATTACGATTCTCCTGAAAAAAATGATGTTATTTCTCAGATTCAAAATATGTTGATGAAGAACACAAATTATAACATTCCATTAGAAAAAGGTGTGATTATTGAACCTGAACTCGGGTCTATTAATATTTTTGATTTTAGTCATAACGAAGCTTTTATTGATAGCGGTTATTTTGCTACTCTGAAAAAAATGGAACAAATTAAAAAGCTGGTTAAAAAACGATATTCAAAATCATTCAGGCATCGTAAACGAATGGAATTTAGTGCAAAAGAGCCACCATTAATTATTGACTCTATAAATATTTCAGGATTGAATCCCAATCAAAAAAAATATGTTGAAGGAATATTGAAACATTCTGAAAAGTATGTAACAATTGGAGAATTAAAAAATCAATATTTTAAGCTTGTGCTGGATAATATGATTGATGATATTTTTCCTGAAATGAAATATAATTATAAAACAGGACTTTTTGATTTAAATCTAAATATTGAAAAGACCGATAATTTTGAAGCTGAGTTTGGAGGGAATATTTCATCAAATGCAATTAATGAAGCATTTTTTGGCTTGAGATATAAATACATGGGCAAAAAAACTATTAATTTAAATGCTAATGCATACTTTGGAAGATTTTACAGCTCGGTAAATTTAATGGGACGTATTGATTTTTCTCGTAAAATTCCATATTATTTGTCTGCACAATTTATATTTAATAATAAAGATTATTTTAAAAACACTACTTATTTCTTTCAGGATAAAAAACCATCATATCTAATTAGGAATGAAAACTTTTTTTCTTTCGAGGCAGGATTTCCAACATCAGATGCAGGAAAATGTGCATTAGGTTTTAATGCAGGAGCTCTTAATGATAATTATTATCAATCAAATGATTTTACAAGAATTGATTCAGCTGACCTTACTACTTTCAATACTTTCACTCCTTTTCTTTTTTATGAATTGAATTCTCTTAACAGGAAACAATATGCCTCTGCAGGTGTGCGTCTGTTTTTCTCATTTAAATATTTTATAGGGATTGAATTAAACAAACCTGGGACTACATCTTCAAAAACCAGTATTGATGATTATGAGGAAAACCACGATTTTTTTCATTTGGATATTATTTATGATAATTATTTTGATTCTTTTAAGAAAATGAAATTTGGATTTTATTCTGAATTACATTTGTCAAGCCAGGGCTTTTTTCATAACTATGTGTCAAGCATATTAGTTGCAAAACCTTTTCAACCTATTCCTGAAAGTAAAACCTTGTTTTTACCAAATTACAGAGCATTTAATTATTTTGCTTTGGGTTTTAAAGACATAATTAGTTTTACTAATAGTTTTGACTTACGAATTGAAGGGTATTATTTTCAACCATTTCGCCAAATTTCTAATAATTTCTTTGATAATTCACCTTATTATCGAAAAAGTTTTTCCGATAAGTCGTTTATTTTGTCAACAAGTTTTGTTTACCACAGCCCGATTGGACCTGTTAGTCTTGACTTGAATTTTTATGACCGAACAAGAGATTCTTTTTCATTTCTTGTAAATATCGGATTTATAATTTTTAATAAATCAATTTTCGATTAATAATTCCCTTGAAATTTTATTAAAAAATAGTTTGCTGAATTTAAATAATTAGTAGTTTTGTTTTTCTGTTTTACAGGATAATAAAAAAGAGTAATAAAAATATTAAATCTATACAAAATCAAAAAAAAGTATTTTTGATAAAAATAAATAATTAATTAATAAATCAAACTTAATCAGATTTTTGTTGCATGTTAAATGCAACAGGATGAGAATTCTAAGTCTGCTAATAACAGAATGCCATGGAAGAAAAAACTATCAATCCTGAAAAGGAAAACATTAAAAAAGAACAAGGAGAAAGTGAAATTTCAAAAAATGAGCTTGAAATAGAAAAATCTGAAACAAGCGAAAAAGAGGAAAAAAATATCACCGAAATAAAATCCTCCGAAAGTTTACCTGAAAAAAAAGTTGACGATATCGAAAATCAGGAAAAAAAAGAAATTCCTTTACAGGACGAAGTGAAAGAAGAAGATAAGATTGAGAAAAAACCTGATGAAGAAAGTCTTGCAAGTGAAGTTGTTGAAGAAATCAAAAAAGAAGAAATTCCTTTAAAGGACGAAGTGAAAGAAGAAGATAAGATTAAGAAAAAACCTGAAGAAAAAAGCCTTGCAAGTGAAGTTGTTGAAGAAAGCAAAAAAGAAGAAATTCCTATACAGGAAGAAGTAAAAGAAAAAGTTAAGATTAAGAAAAAACCTGAAGAAAAAAGCCTTGCAAGTGAAGTTGTTGAAGAA
>CAYOKJ010000003.1:19917-55762 GCA_964404485.1 uncultured Bacteroidales bacterium
AGCAAAAAAGAAGAAATTCCTATACAGGAAGAAGTGAAAGAAGAAGATAAGATTGAGAAAAAACCTGATGAAGAAAGTCTTGCAAGTGAAGTTGTTGAAGAAAATAAAGAAGAAGTTAAAGAAGAAGTTGCTAGCGTAGAAAAATCTGAAACTAATGAAGAAAAACACACAGAAGATATTCCAAATGTTGATGAAGAATCGCAAGCAAAGGACGCTCAAGCTAAAAAGGATGGAGATATTGTAGCGGATGAAAATGAGGATGATAAAAACAACGAGGATAATGAAACTCTGGAGGAAAAATATAATGAATTATCGCGTGAACAATTAGTTGAATCTCTTAAAGGGATAGTAAGTGAAACGGATATTAATATAATAAAAACAAGAGTTGCTTTAATAAAAGTTGCATTCTTGAAAGAAAATAACAGATTAAAAGAAGAATTACTTGAGAAATTCATTTCAGAGGGAAATGAAGAAACCGAATTTGAAAATAAAGAAGATGAGGTAGAAAAAAGTTTTATTCAACTATTTAGTATATATAAACAGAACAGACGAAATTTTCTTAAAGCACAAGAAAAACTTAAAGATGAGAATCTTATTGAAAAAAAACAAGTTCTTGAAGAGTTAAAAGTCCTTATTAATTCTGAGGAAACGTTGAAGAAAACTTATGATGAGTTTAAAGTTTTGCAGGAAAAATGGAAGCAAATTGGAATTATTCCAAAAGGTGATGTTAATAATTTATGGCAAAGTTATCATTTTCTTGTAGAAAAGTTTTTCGATAAAGTAAAAATTAATAAAGAACTTCGTGATCTTGACCTGAAGAAAAATTTCGAAAGTAAGATTGTGCTTTGTGAAAAAACGGAAGAGCTTTTACTTGAGACGTCAATATTAAAATCTTTTAAAGAACTTCAGAGATATCATAATCAGTGGAAAGAAATCGGACCTGTTCCGAGAGAAAATAAAGATGAAATTTGGGAGCGTTTTAAATCTGCCACCGACAAAATAAATGAAAGAAGACGCGAGCATTATGCTAAAATTTATGAAAACCAAGAGAGTAATCTTGAAGCAAAAACTGCATTATGCGAAAAAGCGGAAGTTATTCTTATTAAAGAAATTAATACAATAAAAGATTGGCAAAAAACTACTGAAGAAATTAATAATTTGTTCAAAGTATGGAAATCGATTGGTTCTGTACCTAAGAAAAATAATGAAGAGATTTGGCATAGATTTAGAACTTATCTGAACACTTTTTTTGATAATAAAAAAGAGTATTTCCAAAAACTAAAAGATGAGCAAATAAATAATTATAATTTAAAAGTAGATATTTGTGTTCAGTCTGAAAGTTTACAAGATAGTCAGGATTGGAAAGAAACATCAAGAAAACTCATTAGTCTTCAGAAAGAATGGAAGAATATTGGACCTGTTCCAAGAAAATATTCTGACAAAATATGGAAAAGATTCAGATCAGCATGCGATACTTTCTTTAATAGCAAATCTTCTTATTTTTCCAATATTCATGTTCATGAAGATGATAATCTAAAACTAAAAAATGAATTAATAGAGAAAGTGAATAAATATGAATTTGGTGAGGATGAAAAAGAAAATTTCCAAAGAATAAAAGATTGGCAAAGAGAATGGACAGAAATCGGTCATGTTCCATTTAAGGAAAAAGATAAGATTTGGAAGAATTTCAGACAAGTAATTGATAAGCACATGGAAAAACTTCAAATAAGCGAAGTTGAAATTAGTGCAATGAACTTTAAAACAAAAATGGAATCGATGAAGGATTCTCCTCAGGCTAAAAACATTATTTATAAAGAGAGAGTCTTCCTTAATAATAAAATTTCTAAACTGAAAGAAGATATTGCACTTTGGGATAATAATATTGGATTTCTTGCTGACTCGAAAAATGCAGATGTATTTAAAAAAGAGTTTGAGAAAAAAATTAATAATGCAAAACGAGATCTAAAGATTTTTGAAGCAAAAATCAGATATATTAATTCTAATATGTAATTTTTAATTCTGAAGTTGGCAGAGAAGAGCATAACTTTATAGATAGAAGATGAAAAAGGCATTACTAATTGTAATGCCTTTTTAGTAAATTTGTGACAATTTTGTAATAACAGTAATAATATGCCTTTGAATAAATTAATCCCTCAATAAAATTTCAGTAGAACCGTAAATATAAATATTTTCTTAATTTTGTTTTATGGCAGGAAACACAATAGGAAAAATATTTAGATTAACAAGTTTTGGTGAGTCGCATGGAACCGCTGTTGGAGGAGTTGTTGATGGCTGTCCTTCGGGATTGGATTTTGATATTGAATTTATTCAGAGTGAAGTTAACCGAAGAAAAACTGGTAATTCAAACTCTGCTTCCGAACGAATCGAGAAAGATAAAGTTGAGATACTCTCAGGTGTTTTTGAAGGAAAAACTACTGGAACTCCAATTACCTTTATTATTAAAAATAAAGATACTCGCCAGGAAGATTATGAAAAGTTGAAAGATGTTTATCGTCCTTCGCATGCTGATTTTACTTATGAAAAAAAATATGGTATTCGCGATTATAGGGGAGGGGGAAGGGCCTCTGCTCGCGAAACAGTTATAAGAGTTGTTGGGGGAGCAATTGCAAAGTTGATATTATTTCAAAAAGGTATAGAAATACTTGCTTTTGTTTCACAGATCGGAACTGTGAAAATTGAAAATGAAATAGAAGAATTAAGTTTTACTGTTGTTGAAAATTCAGAAGTAAGATGTCCCGATCCCAAAACATCTGAGAAAATGATTGAACTTATTGAAGATTTGAAAAAAGAAGGTGACTCCACGGGAGGAATAATTACATGTTTGATAAATGATTGCCCGGTAGGATTTGGCGAACCTGTTTTTGATAAATTACACGCTGATCTTGGTAAAGCAATGTTGAGCATTAATGCTGTGAAAGGATTTGAATACGGACTAGGTTTTGAAAGTGCCGGAATGAAAGCTTCTGTCATTAATGATGAGTTTGAAAATATTGATGGAGAAATTGTTACTAAAACTAATTATTCGGGAGGAATTCAAGGTGGTATTTCCAATGGATCTGTGATTTATTTTAATGTTGCTTTTAAACCTGTTCCAACAATTTCCAAAGAACAAAATACTGTTGATAAAAACGGAAAACCAATAAAAATAAAAGCTGAAGGAAGACACGATATTTGTGTTGTTCCAAGGGCAGTCCCTATTGTTGAAGCAATGGCAGCTTTGGTTTTAGCTGATCATTTTTTACGGCAAAAAGTCTATACATAATTTAGAAACCAGTAAGCAAAATTATTTTCTACTTGTACGTAACAGAATTGCAAAATTGTTAAGAATTAGTATAACATACTTTCTACATGCTCCAAATTACCATCGACTTTAGCCGGTTTAAGTTCAAGTATATTTGCTATTAGCGGATAAATATCAATATTGTTAAAAGTTGCTTGTGAATAATTCTCTTTAAATGCCGGTCCGTATGCATAAAAAATAGCATGCATATCAGTATTAAAGTTATCATAACCATGATTGCCTCCATCGTGTGCATATTCTTCTTTCATAACAACATTATAACTACTGTCGGCAACAACTATTAAATCAAGAGTACGGGGATTTGTTCCGTAATGTAAGCGTGTAGGTAATTTTCCTTTTTCCCAAACTTTAAGACCTTCAATAGATTTTAGTGTTGCAAAAGCTGTATCCCTGTATTCTTTGTTAAATTCAAAATTAAATACCGGACTACCACCTTCAATTTTATCAAACCATTTTTTCTGAATCACATTTTCCAAAACGACAGTTTTTGATTTTTTAATTGTAGCCATTCCATGGTCAGAAGTTATAATAATGTTGATTTTATCTTTATAAGCAAGAGTATTTACTTTTGACATAAAAACGCCAATCAAACTATCCAGATAATGAATTTCGTATTTCATTGTATCGCTGTCAGGACCAAAAGAGTGCCCAAGTGCATCCGGTTCGTGTATGTACCATAATATCAAATGAGGTCGTTTGGCTTCAGGTAATTTTAACCAATAAATTACACTATCAATTCTATTCTCAAAAGGAAAATCATGGTCGTATCTTTTCCAATAAGTTGGTCGAATACCTTGACAAGGTGCTTCTGAGCCAATCCAGAAATATGACCCTGTAATTATACCTTGTTTTTCAGCAGTCGTCCAAATGGGTTCTCCTCCATAAAAATCTCCGTTTTCAACTGCGTTTCGATCGTTAATTGCATAATAGGCATCAAGATCGGGAGCATAAAAATTGTTACCCACAATTCCATGATGATTGGGATATAAGCCTGTAGCTATTGTATAATGATTAGGAAATGTTTTACTTGGGAAACTAGGTCTTAATGATTTGGCTCTAACTCCTATTTTTTCAATACAATCAAGATTTGGTGTTTCAACCTTGTCGGGATAATCCCATCTGAAACCATCTACCGAAAGCATAACAACGTAAGGTTTATCACTATTTTGCTTTTCTGTTTTGCACGAAGTAAAATAAAATCCAACAAACAATACTAATGAAATTAAGAGCAATTTGTTATTATTTTTCATTAATGATAATAATTTTGGTTATGATGTAAAATTATAAAAAAAAAGCCATCTTTTCAGATGGCTTTTGAATATTAATTAGGATAAATTATTTAATGTTAATAATTAATCCTGCATTTATTAATCTAGGAAGACCAAAGTATACTTCAGCATCATCAGCATCATGGTCATGATCAAAACCATTATATGCACTATTATCAACTGCATCCTGAATGTATAAAACATCAGTCAAGTTAAATACATGAGCAAATACCTGGAAACCAAAGTTTTTAAGATCAAGAGGTAAATTATATGATGCATGAAGATCAATAACTGAATAAGCCGGAGCAATCCAACTTTGTATAATATCACCACTTGGATCATCTGTTCTTGAGAAAGGATCCCAATCAGCATGATTGTTTCTGTAATGTCTTATAATTCCTTGAATTTGTAATCCTTTAACAGGAAATATACTTGCTGCAAAAACAAATTGAGTTTGAGGAGCATCACCAACTTTCAGACCTTCAACATAATAATGATAAGGTATTTCGGTTTCGCCTTCATCATAGTTTCTGTAGGTACCTTCAACATCACTAGTATAATTCCAGTTTCCGAGAGAAGCAACAGCGTCGAATTGAACAAATTTAACAGGTTTGTATTTTACTTCAAACTCAAATCCTGAGTGTAATTGATCCATACCTTTTAAGAAAATGATACCTTCTGTACCGTCCTCGTTAGTAACACCAAGGCTTCTTGCACGGTCAGTCCAAAGAGTATAATAATAGTTAGCTTTAACAACAAGTTTTTGATCTAAAGAAACATAGTTAATACCTCCTTCAAATGATGTGAATTTTTCATTTTCAGGATTGTCAGCATAAACTCCGTTATAATCATCAATTACATTGTCGAATATAGGAACTTTAGTAACATAACCTGCGTTAGCAAATATTGAAAAACTTTCGTTGAGGTTATATGCAGCACCACCTTTAATTTGCATACCACCAATCCAATCGGATGCAATAAATAATTCGCCACCATCCTCAATTTCTGTAAAATGGTCAGTATAAGTATATTTAATCATTGAGTAACCTGCCATACCATAAGCTGAGAAGTTTCCGGATTTATATTCACCTTGTAAATATCCGCCAAACCAGTCAACTGTGTTTGTGTTATCGTAAGCAATTTTGTCGCCAAGAACCTTATTACTTGAAGCAGCAAAATCATCTCCATTATAAATATAGAAGCTACCACCAAGAAGATCACGTACTTCACGGAAGTGATGTATTGATGCTTTTCTCCAGTCAATACCCCAGTTAAGTTTTAACTTGTCGCTGGCTTTGTAGTTGAATTTCGAAATAGCTCCAATTGTCCATTGGTTGTTAACACTGTTTCTTAAAATACCCTTTGCAGTATCACTAACTGAATTGTTAGCAATAGTAGCATCAAAGTCAACAAATCTAGAAGGTCCTGAGTAATCCCATTTAACACTTCCATAAGTGCCAGTACCACCACCAGTACCACCTGAATAATAAGCAATAGTATATTGAGTTAACTTTTCGCTCCACTGTGTGTACCAGTTAAGGTTAATTTGTGGTTTATGGAAATAATTTTCTCTTTCGTTAATAAAATCTTCATTATAACGATCATGTGATTTTCCGTTCCAATATTGTTGTCCAGTATAACTGCTGCTAACTGCACCCCAGTTTTCGTTGTACATAAGACCTGCTTCATCATAATCATCTAATGCTGCAGGATCATAATCATCAAGTCCTTCGGCAAATGCATGGTCGTATGCAGCAATATTTTGTTTGTACAAATTTTGTCCGTGACGTTGTGGAGCACCAACTGCATAAAACTCTAAGCGGTTGCTTTTGTTAATGTTCCAGGATGCACCTAAATAATATGCATAAGCATCAGTCCAGGTTTTGTCAATTTGTCCAACACCTGATTTTTTAACAACACCAGCACTTAAGGCATATTTACCATTAATTAGTCCGGTATTTCCAAAGATTGTAGTTTTTAAGAATTTTCCAGAACCAAATTCTTGCTTGATTTTAAAACCGGCCTCCATTTTTGCAGGATTTGTAATGATGTTCATTGTACCACCAATTGAAGGAGTAGCAAGGTTAACAGCACTTAATCCTCTTTGCATCTGAATAGATGATGTTGCATCACCAACACCGTCCCAGTTAGACCAATAAACCCAACCATTTTCCATGTCGTTTATAGGTACACCATTAATCATAATTGCTACGTTTCTTTGGTTAAATCCACGAACACTGATACGTGCATCACCAGCTCCACCACCTTGCATTGTTGCATAAACACTTGGAGTTGCATTCATTACCATTGGAATGTCACGAGAACCAAGTTGTTCTTCAATTTGTGCAGCTTTCACATCGGTAAAAGCAACAGGAGTTTCACGTTCTTTTGCACGATCGGCAACAATGTTAATACCTGTTAATCCGAAAAACTTTGCTTCAAGTAAAATAGAGCCAAGATTCTTTGTTTTTCCATCTGCAATATTTACTTTCATTAATTTTGAAGTATATCCAACAAAAGAAATTTCAATTGTTTGGTCTCCTTCAGGTATTTGAAGTTTAAAGTCTCCATTAACTTCAGTAATTGTTCCGGTAGTGGTGCCTTGAATAGCAATTGTTGCACCAACTAAGGTTTCTCTTGTGTCAGCATCTTTTATTACTCCCTTAACATAACCTTGTGCAAAGGTCATTGTTGAAAATAGCATTAACGCTAAAAACATAAATAGTCTGTTCTTTTTCATAAGCATTTTAGTTTTTGGTTTGTTTAAATTTAAAAGAATTAATTATAATTGTTAATTTTTAAATCATTATTAAAGAGCGAATAAAAATAGTCATTAATATACAAAATCAAGACAATTGTTTTTAACATTAATTGATAATATTTCTTAAAAGTCAGAAAATCAATAATTAAAATTGTTGAAAAATAGTATAAAAATAAAAATTGATTTCTTTGTTTTTGCCTAAATCAATAAAAAATCGTAATTGTTCAGACAATTTAAAATGTTAAAAAAATTAATTAAATCTGTGGCTATTAAAGTAAAAATAATGGCTGATTAGCTACAATCTTACAAATTTTTTATCAAATTTGCCATTTCTATAGCTGCCATAGCTGCATCGAATCCTTTATTTCCAGACTTGGAACCGGCTCTTTCAATTGCTTGTTCAATGTTGTCGGTTGTTAATATACCGTATATAATTGGAACTTCTGTTTCAAGCATAGCATTGCCAATTCCTTTTGATACTTCGTTGGCAACATAATCAAAATGTGGTGTTGCTCCTCTTATAACTGCACCAAGACAAATAACAGAATTAAATTTTTTAGATTTTGCCATTTTTTTAGCTATCAACGGAATTTCAAAGGAACCTGGGGTCCAGGCAACTTCAATATTTTCATCTTCAGCGTCATGACGTTTTAAGGCGTCAATAGCTCCACTTAACAGTTTGCTGCTGATAAATTCATTAAATCTCCCAACGACTATTCCAAATTTTAAATTTTTTGCATTTAATTTTCCTTCAATTGTTTTCATGTGTTTATATTTTTGTAGTTAGTTTAGTTTTAGTTATTTTTATTTATTAGAAAAATTTATAATTAGAAATTAGGTAGTCAAAATGAGTTTTTCCAAATTTCGAATTTCAAGTTTCAAATTTCGATTTATAATCATTCCCCTGTGTTTAAAAACTAATTATTGGTGTTTCATGAAATAAGAGTTTGATATTATTTAAACTATAAAATATGCCCTAATTTGATTTTTTTAGTTTCAAGGTAAAAATGGTTATTTTTATTATGATGTATTTTAATGGGAACTCTTTCTACTACTTTAAGTCCGAATCCGTAAATTCCGGAAATTTTCTTAGGATTATTTGTCATTAATCGTAATTCTTTTGCACCCAAATCGGCAAGAATTTCAGCACCTATGCCATAATCCCGAAGATCTGCCGGAAATCCAAGGGCTTCATTTGCCTCTACTGTATCCATTCCATTGTCTTGCAAATGATAGGCTTTTAATTTGTTGATTAATCCTATTCCCCGTCCTTCCTGGCGCATATATAATAATATTCCCCTACTTTCATTTGCTATTTTTTGTAATGCTTCACTCAACTGTTCTCCGCAATCGCATCTTAAAGAACCGAAAACATCACCTGTTAAACATTCTGAGTGAACTCTGGTGAGCACAGGTTTACCATTACCTATGTTGCCCATAATCATTGCAAAATGCTCTTCACCTGTAATTTTATCCTTGAATCCTATTCCTTTAAATATTCCATATTTTGTTGGTAAATTTACTTCCGAAACTCTTTCTATTAGTTTCTCATGCCTTCTTCTGTAATCGATAAGGTCTGCAATGGTAATTAGTTTAAGATTATATTTTTTTACAAATTCTTTTAATTCAGGAACGCGAGCCATTGAGCCGTCATCATTCATGATCTCACAAATAACCCCTGCCGGGTACAACTCGGCAAGCTTTGCTAAATCAACTGCAGCTTCGGTATGACCTGCCCTTACTAAAACACCACCTTTTTTGTATTCTAATGGAAACACGTGTCCGGGTTTGTTGAAATCTCCAGGTTTTGATTTTTGATTTAAAACTTTTTTAATAGTAAACGCTCTTTCATGAGCAGAGATACCTGTTTTGTTTTCAGTGGCATCAATAGAAACTGTAAATGCAGTTTTGTGTATATCAGTATTTTCTGTTACCATCATACCTATATTTAATTCGTTTAGCTTGTCTTTAATAATAGGCATACATATCAACCCTCCACCGTGCTTCGACATAAAATTAATTGCATTGTGTGTTACTTTTTCTGCTGCCATTATCAGGTCGCCTTCGTTTTCACGCCGTTTGTCATCAACAACAACTACCATTTTGCCTTGTTTGATGTCTTCTATAGCTTCTCTTATTGTATTAAATTCACTCATTAGTTTATTTATTTTTTATATGTTATTATTTTTTGTTTATATCTAAAATCTATTTTTCCTGAGGAAATCCATATCAATATTGGATTGCTGTTTTGTATTTGCATCATTTGAAATAAATTTCTCAACATACTTTCCAATTAAATCACATTCGATATTTACTTCTTCGCCTATTTTTTTAGATAGAAGTGTTGTTTCTTGTGCCGTGTGAGGAATAATTGAAACTTTGAACCGTTTATTATAAACTTTTGCAACAGTCAAACTAATACCATCAATAGAAACCGAACCTTTGAAAATGATGTATCTTAAAACAGATTCATCGGCTTTTATTGTAATCCACAACGAATTATCTTCTTTCTTTAATTCAGTAATAATGCCTGTGCCGTCAATATGACCGCTTACAAGATGTCCTCCGAGTCTGTCATTTAGCTTAAGTGCTCTTTCTAGATTTACTTCTGAACCGGGCTTAAAACTGCCCAGATTGGTTCTGCACATGGTTTCCGCCATCACATCTACCGAAAATATTTTTATACCAAACGAAGTAACAGTAAGGCAAACTCCATTGGTATTTATACTGTCGCCAACTTTTATATCATTCAGTATTTTCATAGCATAAATATCAATAACTGCCGAATTACCATTCCATTTAACAGATTTTATTCTTCCTGTTTCCTCAATAATTCCTGTAAACATATTGTTTCAAATTATGTAAGCTTCAACCAAAATATCCTGGTCAAACCTTTTGATGTTTTTAATATTTAATGAAATTGCTTTCTCAAGTGAATCGAATCCCAACCCGCCAACAGGCATTTTGGATGTATCTCCTCCTATTAGTTTTGGAGCTATAAACGAAAATACTTTATCTACAACACCTTCTTTTAAAGCAGAAAAGTTCAGGGTGCTTCCGCCTTCAAGCAAAATACTGTCTATGCTTTGCTTACCTAATTCATTCATCAAATAGGAAAGATTAACTCTATTATCTTTTTTTGGACAGATAATCACCTTAGCTCCATTTTTGTTTACTGATTTAATAAATTTACTATTGGCATTTTCAGTAACAGCAATTATTGTTTTGGCATAAGAAGTGTTAAGAATTTTTGAATTAAGAGGTGTTCTGCCATTAGAATCTAAAACAATTCTAACCGGATGTTTTTTTATTTCGTAATCAGACCTGTCAGTCAGATCAGGATCGTCCTTTATGATAGTATTCACTCCAACCATTATACCGGAATAACGATGCCTTAATTCATGAACCCATTTTCTTGATTTTTCGTTGGATATCCATTTTGAATTTCCTGTATAAGTTGATATCTTTCCATCAAGTGACATGGCAGTTTTCATGGCACAGAAAGGTTGTTTTGTAGTTATATATTTTATAAAAACTTCATTTACGATATTGATTTCATCTTTCATTATTCCGGTTTCAACAACTATTCCAGCTTGTCTTAATTTCTCTATTCCTTTTCCATTTACAATTGTATTAGGGTCTAATATTCCTATTACAACCCTTGAAAATTGCTCCTTTATAATCCTGTTAGTACATGGAGGTGTTTTTCCATAGTGATTGCAGGGTTCCAAAGTAACATACATTGTTGCTCCCTTTACACTCTCTTTTGCATTATTTATTGCATTAATTTCAGCATGATGTCCACCATAATATTCATGATATCCTTCACCAATGATTTCTCCGTTTTTAACGATAACAGCTCCAACCAAAGGATTAGGATTAACAGTGCCATAGCCTTTTTTTGATAGGTCTATAGCCATTTTCATAAATTTAATGTCTTTAATTTTTATCATAAAAAAAGCCCTAAAGAGTTTTAATCTTCAGGGCTATATAATATTATATCAATATCCCAATATACAGGTTATTGATATATGTTCTTCTATCATCCAGACTATACTGTCGGTGCCGGAATTTCACTGGCTCAATCCTGTTTATTAACAGGAGTCGCGGACTATAACCGCCGGTCGGGAATTTCACCCTGCCCCGAAGAAAATATTTTAATAAAACGTTAAAATTTCTGTTTTGAAATTTCTAGGGCAAAAGTAATTATATTTTTGAAATGATTTATTAAAAATTTTCTTTTATTTGAGAAATAGGGGGTATTCATACGGACTCTATTCAGTCGTAAGGGATATAATGGAAATAGGGGAAATAGAGAAGATTCCTTTGCCCCTTATACCCTTATTCCTTTTATACTCTTTTAAAAATTATGAAATAGAAATTAATTAATAAACTGATTAGTTGCAAAATATTTAAACATTTACTCATTTAAGCATTTAAGCATTTACTCATTTACGCATTTAATAAGACGAAGTTTATGTGAATATTTTTTTGATTCGTAATTAAAAATGCCGTGATGGTCAATATCATCAATTCTTACTTTTCCTGACGCATGAATAATTTTATTATCAGGTAAAAAAATGCCGCAGTGAACAATATCTCCTTCTTCATTATCAAAAAATAAAAGATCGCCGGGAGTGGCTTCAGAAATAAAATTTATTATATTGCCCTGAGTAGCCTGTTGTGAAGCATCACGCATTAATTTAATTCCGCATAATTTGTAGCATATTTGGGTAAATCCCGAACAATCAATTCCAAACGGTGTCCTGCCTCCCCATAAATAAGGTGCATTTAGAAACATCTGTGCGTATTTTATTATTTTACTTTTTTCCTGTTTGACTGATCTGGAAATTGCGCCGTCAAAGTAATATTTTTCATCATTGATTTTAAAAATGTTATTATTTAAAGGTGGAATATTACTCCCGATAACAACATAATAATTTTTGTTAAGACTTACATTCTTGATTTTTTGAACCAGATCTAGTGTGATTTTACTTTCTTCTGAATTTAGCTTTTGAAATTCGTCTTGTGAAATATTTAGTATTTGAAGTTTTTCAATCCAGCCTTCGTAATTGTCGTATGCCAATCTTACTTGATACCAATCTTTATATTTGTCAATAACACTAAATGTTTCTCCAAATAATAATTGTGTTACCATTTCGGATTTGTTAGATGGCTCTGTTCTGATAGGAACAATACTTAATGTGCTAATTCCAAATTCCATTTTTGATGTTTTGTACAATATTACAAAAAATAACTTGGAATAATAGAAAAATTGATTGATGGAATGGAGTAATGGAGTAATGGAGAGGTGTTTAATTATAATTGATGATAATTTTATAAAACCATAAAACTATGAATCAATTGATTTTCTATTCAAAAATATTTCTAATAAATTTAGTAACTTCGTGAAAATTTTATCATGAAGCGAATTATTAATTTTTTTAAAGATAATGGTAAGGAAATAGTAAGGAATCTTCTTTTTATAACTAGTGTTATCTTACTTTTTTTAATTTTTCCAAAGGAAGGGAAGTTTAAGTACGAATTTCAAAAAGGTAAACCTTGGATGCATACCGACCTCATTGCACCATACGATTTTGCAATAAATAAACCTACTGAAGTAATTATGCAAGAAAAAGAGCATATTATTTCTCAGATTAAACCATATTTTATTTACAATACAAACCAAACATCTGATAAGCTACAAGATATTTCCAATGATTTTGAAAAAAAATGGAATTTGAAATATCCAAATAGGAATGATAATTATAAAAATCAAAATCTTGAATTTTGCTACAATGTTATAAATCAGCTTTTTTCAAAAGGAATTATCAAATACACTTCCATAATTGAAGATAAGTCGGATGATTATTCAATTATTGTTGTAAAAAACAATGTTGCGGAGGAAAAAATGATTGGGGATTTTTATACAATTCGTAGTGCCTACAATTATATTCATAATGTTTTGGAGAATGCAAATGATATTGATAAACAATTTGTTTTGTCGCTTATTGAAATTAATTTAATTCAAAATGTTGTTTATGACAGGGAAAGAACAGAAGCAGAGCAGCTTGTAAAACTCGAAAATATTTCTACAAGCAGAGGAATGGTTCAGACCGGTGAAAGAATTATTTCTACTGGAGAGTTGGTTACAAATGAAAAATATTTACTTCTGGAATCATTAAAACAAAATTACGAGACCAGACTTGGTTCATCATCATCATATTATTTAATAATAGCGGGGCAACTTATTTTGCTTACCATTTCTATTATCGTTTTAAGATTTTTTCTTTTATATTTTATGAAGGATATTTATTCAGATAACAAGAAAATATTGTTAATTCTTTTGCTAATTATTCTTATGGTTTATCTAACAAGCATAGTTGTAAAGTATAATGCAGTTTATCTTTATATTGTTCCGATATGTTTGATTCCAATTGTTATTAGAGCATTTTTTAATACACGTTTGGCTCTGTATGTTCATATTATTGCTGTAATAATTATTGGTTTTTTAGTTCCCAATAGTTTCGAATTTGTTTTTTCTCAACTTATTACAGGAATTATTGCAATATTTAGCGTTGTAAATTTACAAAGACGATCACAGTTTTTCATTACTTCATTTATGATATTTTTAGGTTATTCGTTTATTTATCTCGGGTTAACCTTAATACAAGAAGGTGATATTGTTGCGATAAACCCTTATTATTTTGCATTATTTGCCGGAAGTGCTACACTTACACTTTTTTCTTACCCATTGATTTATATCTTCGAAAAGATATTCCGTTTAATTACAGATGTTACATTAATTGAATTATCAAATGTGAGTAATAAAGCTTTTCGCGAATTGGCTTTGTTAGCACCCGGGACTTTTCAACATTCATTACAGGTTGCAAATTTAGCTGAGGCAGCAATCTTTGAAATTGGCGGAAATGAATTATTAGCTCGTACAGGTGCTTTATATCACGATATTGGGAAAATTTCGAAACCGGAATATTTTACAGAAAATCAAAGTACTGATGAAAATCCACATGACGAAATGTCTTTTGAAGAAAGTGCTTCAGTTATTATTAACCATGTTTCAAATGGAGTTGAAATAGCAAAAAAACATAATCTCCCTGATCAGATAATTGATTTTATCAGAAGTCATCATGGAACCAGAAAAGTTGGTTATTTTTATTTAATGAAAATGAAATTTAATTCTGTTGACGAAATTGATGAATCAAAATATACTTATCCGGGCCCTGTTCCTTTTTCTAAAGAAACTGCAGTTGTTATGATGGCTGATTCGGTTGAGGCTGCTTCCAGAAGCATTAAAAAACCTGATATCAAAAAAATAAATGATTTGGTTGAAAAAATTATTGAAGAACAACTTAACGATAATCAGTTTATATACACAAATATTACTTTAAGCGATATTACAAGAATTAAAGAAATATTTAAGAAAAAATTAATGAATATTTATCATGTCAGAATAAAATATCCAGACGAGAAATAATGTTTATTCTTCTAATAAGGCTTGTATTAACTCTTTAGCAACAAAGGGTTTAGTAAGAAATGCATTCATCCCTGCTTCCATACATGTGTCTTTATCTTCTTTTTGAGCATTTGCTGTAATAGCAATGATTTTTATCCCTTTTTTATTTGATGATTTTTCAATCTCCCTAATTTTTCTTGTAGCTGTAATGCCATCCATTACAGGCATTTGAATGTCCATTAAAATTACATCGTATTTGTTTTCTTTAAACATTTTAATGGCTTCAGCACCATTTTCTGCAATATCTAAATCATGTCCCAGACGTTTTAAATTGGCAGATGCAACTTTTTGGTTAATCATGTTATCTTCAGCTAATAAAATAGATAATTTCTTTTGTGATATTTGTGCTTTTTCTTTTGGATTTTCTGTTATTTTTTCAGATGTTTTTGTTTTATTGCTTTTCGCAAATTTTACAGTAAACCAGAAATTTGATCCGATGTTTTCATCGCTTTCAACACCAATCTCTCCCCCCATTAACTCAGACAAATTTTTTGAAATAGCAAGACCTAATCCTGTACCACCATATTTTCTAGTTGTTGAAGGGCTAACTTGAGAATATGATTTAAATAATGAATTTACTCCTTCTTCTGATATTCCTATACCTGTATCTTTAATATTAAATTTAATTAGATTATATTTTTCTTTACTTTCAATAATTTCAACAATGATTTTTACACTTCCATTTTTTGTGAATTTTATGGCATTGTTCACGAGGTTTGTTATTATTTGTTTTAAACGAAAAGGATCACCTTTGCAGTAGTCAGGCACCTCAGGACGGATATCTATGGAAAGCTTAGTGTTTTGATTTTTGGCCTTTAATTGAAGTAATTTTAAATTTTCGATAAGAGTAGCCTCAATGCTGAAGTCTACAATTTCTAGTTTTAGCTTACCTGCTTCAATTTTTGAGAAATCAAGAATGTCATTTATAATTGTCATTAAATTGTTTCCCGAAATAATAATTATTTCTAATAGATTTTTTTGACTTTTAGTAAGTTCAGTATTTGTTAATATATCAGCAACACCTATGATACCATTCATCGGTGTACGTATTTCATGCGACATTGTTGCTAGAAAAATTGATTTGGCATAACTTTCTTTTTCAGCAATTTCTCTAGCTTTTTTTAAGTTAATATTTGATTCCTCAAGTTTCTTTTTCTGAATGTAAAGATCTAGAAAAACATTAACTTTTCCTTGGAGAATTTCGGGAACAATAGGTTTTGAAATAAAGTCAACAGCACCTTTTTGAATACCCTTTATTATATGAAATTCATCTTTAAATATTGCTGAAACAAAAATTATTGGGAAATTGTTAATATCAGGGTCTTCGTAAATAAATTCGACTGTTTCGTACCCATCCATTCCAGGCATCTGGACATCAAAAATCCCAAGGGCAAACTCATATTTAAGAGTAAGAGAAAGAGCTTCATTTCCTGACAATGCTCTAATAAATTCAACATCGAATTTTTTTAAGAGCTTTTCAAGAGAAACAAGGTTTTCATTTTTGTCATCAACAATCAATATTTTTGGTCGAATATTCACTTTTGTTATTTAATTATTTCAAATTATCATTAAAAAGTTTTCTTTCAAAGATGTTTTTATTTTTTTTTTAAATTGAAAAATAATTTCAAAAAATACTATTTATGCAACCAAACACGTATTAATGAAAGTAGTTTTTCAATATCCAAAGGTTTTGTTATATAATCATTAGAGCCCGAATCAATACATTTTTGCCTGTCTTCTTTCATTGCTTTTGCAGTGAGAGAAATAATAGGAATGTTTTTTATTTCTTTTATTTTTCTAATCTTCTTTGCTGTTTCGTATCCATCCATTATCGGCATCATTACATCAAGTAAAATAATGTCAATATCTGTATTTTTCTTCAAAATATCAATTGCAATTTTCCCGTTTTCTGCTCTGAAAATATGCATTCCTTTTTTCTTTAATATTTTTGAAAGAGCAAAAATATTGCGCATATCATCATCAACTAAAAGTATTTTTTTGTTTTTAAAAATGATTTCAGAATTGTGCAGATTTTCAATTACTTCTTGTTGTTTATCAGGTAAATCATTTACAATTTTATGAAGAAATAGAGATGTTTCATCAAGAAGCCTTTCTTCAGATTTTACTCCTTTTAGAATAATTGAATTGGCATATTTTTCAAGTATTTGATTTTCTTCTTTGGTCAAATCCTTTCCAGTATAAACAATAATGGGAGGAATAGAAATGGATTTTTTATTATCAAGTATTTCAAGCAACTCAAATCCCGTCATATCCGGTAATCCCAAATCAAGAATAATACAATCAATTTTTTTTGAAGAAAGAATTTCTATTGCATCTTTGCCGGAATCAACTTCAATAATATTTGTGTTTTCTTCTCCTATTATTTTAATAATGCTTTTTCTTAAGTTTTCATCATCTTCGATAAGAAGAAGATTTTTCATTTTTCTGTCAATAAAATTTTCAAGTTCATCAAAAGCCTTAGACATATCATGAGGTTTAACAGGTTTGTTTAAATATCCTATGGCTCCTTTTTTATATGCATCTATTGTTTCATCTTCAGCCGACATCATGTGAACAGGAATGTGCCGGGTTGAGGAAGTGTCTTTTAATTTGGTAAGAACATTCCATCCATCAATTCCGGGTAATCTTATATCAAGAATAATTGCATTAGGAAGATATTTTTGCGCAAATACGAGACCTTCTTCTCCGGTTGGAACTGCAATACATTTGAATCCTTTATTATGACTTTGTTTGTATAAGATTTTTGCAAAGTTTGGATCATCCTCAATAACTAAAATAGTACGATCATTTTTCTTTATTTTATCACGGTCATCGGGTATTGATTTAATATTTAGCTCTCTAATTGATGTTGATTTTTTGTTTTCAATAACTTTTTGTTCAGGCTTTTTTGGGTCAATTGTTTTGGAATTAGATTTCTTCGGGCTTTCTTCAATTGGTTTTTCATCTGTTTTAAGTGGTAGATAAAATGTGAATTTTGAACCTATTCCGGTTTTACTTTGAAGTTGTATCTCTCCTCCAAGCAATTTAGCCAACTCTCTTGATATTGATAATCCAAGCCCTGTGCCTCCATAATTTCGAGATGTGCTTCCATCTACTTGTTGAAAGGCTTCGAAAATTGCAAGTTGCTTGCTTTCAGGAATCCCAATTCCAGTGTCGCTAACAGAAAAAGCGATTGAGGTACTTGGCTGTAGCCCACTTCTTGATAAATCAGTGTCTGGCTCTGGAGTATATATATCAACAGAAATTTTTCCTTCGCTGGTGAATTTTATTGCATTTGACATTAAATTTTTGATAACTTGCTCGATTTTTTGTTGATCAGAAGTAATAGATTTTGGAAGTTTATCATCAGTATTTATTTCTAATCCAATGCCTTTTTGATCGGTAATATGTTTAAATAAATAATTTATGTTTTCGCTAATTGAATTAAGGTTTACATTTTCAATATTAATAATCATTTTTCCTGCTTCAATTTTTGACAGATCAAGAATATCATTAATCATAACAAGCAAATCATTTCCACTTTTATATATTATTTCAGCAGATTCAATTTGGTCATTATCCAGATTTTGCTCTTCATTATCAGCAAGATTTCTCGATAAAATCAACAGACTGTTTAAAGGGGTACGTAATTCATGAGACATATTTGCCAGAAATTCTGATTTATATTTACTGGCAGTTTCAATTTCTTTGGCTTTTTGTTCAAGAACAGTTCTGGTATTTTCCAGATCAAGATTCTTTTCACTAATTTCTCTTTTCTGTACTTCTAAAGAATGAGTTTTTCCTTCAAGTTCTTCATTAGTCACCCTTAACTCTTCTTGCTGCTGTTGAAGCTCTTCTTCAGAAGCTTTAAGAGTAGCTGTTTGTACTTCGAGTTCTTCATTTTTTTCTCTAAGTTCTTCTTGTTGAACTTGCAATTCTTCAGATTGTTCTTGTGTTTTATGTAATAAGATTTTCATTTCGGATCGGGTATTATTTTCATGAATTGCAATTGCAATACTCTCCGAAATAATATTCAATACATTTTTCTTTTTATTATCTATTTTTCTTATTGATCCAAATTCCATTACTCCATATACTATATCCTGATAAATTAGCGGTTGTATAAATATGTTAGAAGGTTTTGTTTCTCCAAGTACCGACTTAATAGTAAAATAGTTGTCAGGAATATTTGTAATATGAATAGCTTTTTTTTCTGCAGCAACTTGTCCGGCTAATCCTTCTCCAAGTTTAAATTCAGACTGGCTTGGCTCGTCAATATTGTATGCAAAAGAAGCTGTAAGCTTAAAACTATCATTTGACTTAATATACATTGCAGCAATTTCTACATTGAGTGTTTTAGAAATTATGTTTATTATTTCTGATGAAAGTTGAGTAATACTTTTAATACCTCTTAAAACCTCATTTGTTTTTACAATTGAATCCTGAGTCCATGCATTGTTTTTAGTTTCAATTTGTAGCTCTTTTAAGTTTGTTTGCATTTCTAGTAATGCATTTCCAAGAATATCTTTATTGCTTAAAGGTTTATATTCTTTGTCCAGATTTCCCTTTCCAATTTCGGAAGCAAAATTTGCATTTACTTTAAGTCTTTGCACAAGTTTATTCAAGGCAATTGACATTAATCCTATTTCATCATGTGATTTTACAATTATTTCATTTGAATCAATAATATAACCGGATGATAAGTTTTTTAGAATATCTGTAGTATTTTTTAATGGACGGGTAATTCTTCGCGAGCTAACCCAAATAATAATTGCCAGAATAAATAAACCGATTATTCCTAAAAAAATAGAAAAATAAAAGTTTTTATCAGTTTTATCTGTAATGACTTTCATAGGAACTACTATTCCAAGCGACCAAGGAGTTAGTGTTTTTCCAATATTAATTGGAGAGAAAGAAATGTAGTTATTTTGTCCTTTTGATGTTTTATATATTCCGGAAAAAAAATTTCCATTTTTGATAATATCATCAAGATCAAATGCTTTGTTAATGTCAGGATTTACAATCGATAATTTTTTGTAAATATTATGCTTATTTGGATGAGCTACTAAAACTCCATTATTTGCTACAAGAAAAGCATAACTGTTTTCAAAAGGTTTAATACTATCGGTAATTTTTGTGAATTCAGCTAATTCTATATCAATACCAGTTAATCCTTTAAAGTTGCCATCTTGCATTATTGGAATACACAGGCTTGATTCTAAAATCTGAATGCCGGATTCCGCATTGTATAAAAAGGGGTAAGGATCTGTAATAACATCTTTTTTGCCAACTTTTATTGTTTGATATAAACTACCAATATCATCGCCTTGAGTATTTAAAGTGTCATTATTATATTTTATTTTGTTATCTTCTCTAAAAAAAGTATGACGAATACGTCCATAAGGTTTCTTCCATTTATTGTCTATTGAGCTAATTTCCCATTGCAACCAAACTGATATATAAGAAGGATGTTCTTTCAGTATGTCTGTTAAAATATCATTATAAATAGAATTCCTTTTTATAGTTGGGATTTTTTCATATCCTGCGAAAGTATTAGCCATAGTTTCAGCTACAGACATATCGTTATTTAAGAAATTTTCAGTGAGATTCGCATTTTCCCTCGTATATGTATCGGCTAAGCGTTCTGTATTTTGTATTGAGTTTTGCCTTGTTTTAATAGTTATATATCCAAAAGTAACAACATAAACTATAATTACAGTCGTAAGAATCGATAGTAATAATTTCTGATTTATTGATGATTTAAATTTCATTGACAAAAAAATAATTAGTACTTATTACAATAATAACAAAAATAAGAATAATTTTTGTTTCTCGCGAATTTAAAGCAATTATTTGTCGTTAATAAATGTTTATTAAGTTTAACTGGTTTAGCAATAAAATCATAAAAAAGATTAAATTTATTTATTAGTGAGATAATCAATTGCTTCGGGACCGATATTAAACAACAAATCAATAATACTTAAGTTCGGAGTAAAACCAAACTTATTGGCAAACACTTGTGAGTATTTTATAAAATCAATTTTTTGAGAAAGTTTTTTTGGTGAGATAATATTTCTTAAATCAAGAATATTTGTGGGATTATTTACAAATTTTGATGTAAGATTTATTGTAAATTCAATACCAATAAATTCACTGATTAATTTAAGAAAATCATTATTAAGATCAAATAAGTATTTATGTTTTTTTTGATAAATTTCTTTCAACTCTTCTTTGTAATACAAAAAGAAAGGAGAAGAGTTATATGATGATTCAATTGATCTCCAATGAATTTGTTGCCAGTTTTCTAAATATGAAATTGTTATTTCATTTATTTTTGTGTGATTTCCATTTGGTTTATTTATTGGAATTGTGAGAGTTAAAATCCCATTTGGACCAAGTATTCTGCATCTGTTTCGGTAGGTTTGTTTTTTATATGTTTCGTGTTTTTCAATTAATTGTTTTTCCGAATTTATTATCGAACTGAAATACTCAATAGGAGGGAGATATGCAGAAGAAAGAAGAACTGGATTTTGTATGTCTGTCATAATTTTTTTTGCAAAAATAAATAAAAAAAAGTGTAGTAAATTGATACTACACTTTTAAATTATATTGAAAATTATTTCAAGTTATTTTGCCTCAACAGTTTTTTTCTTCAAGAGCACATCATTAATAACATTAACAAGACTTTCTTTTGGTAATGCACCTTGTGCCATTTGAGGCTGTCCATCAGCAGGACAAAACAGCATTGATGGAATACTTTTGATACCGAAAGCAGCGGAAAGCTCTTGCTCTTGCTCTGTGTTTACTTTATAAATATTAATTTTCCCTTTGTATTCTTCTGATAATTCTTCCAAAATAGGAGCTACCATTTTACATGGCTGACACCAGTCAGCGTAAAAATCAATAATACATGGAAGTTGACCTTCAAATTTCCATTCCTTATTTTGTTCGTAGTTAAAAACTTTATCAGAAAAAGTTTGTTTTGTTAAATGTTCCATTATTTCTATTTGTTTATCTGTTATTTATTTTATTTATTTTCTTGATTATTTAAAAGACTTGTTTCTATAATTTTAATGTATGAATCCTTTGGAAGAGCACCGGCTTGCATCGTTGGTTTTCCTTCTACAGGTGAAAACAATACAGCAGGTATACTTCTTATTTGAAATATTCTTGCGAGGTCTTGTTCGTTTTGTGTGTCAATCTTATATATTTTTACTTTTCCGTCGTATTTTATAGCAAGTTCTTCCATTATTGGGGCTATCATTTTACATGGGCGACACCAATCAGCATAAAAATCTATAACGCAAGGTATATCTCCTTCGTAAACCCATTCTTGAGGATACTTTTCAAAATTCCAAACTTTTTCTTTAAAAGTTTCATAAGTTAAATGCTCAGGTTTAATTTCCGCTTTTTTAATTTCTGTTTTTTTTTCAGGTTTAATTGGTTCATTAATATTTTCCGATT
The DNA here is from genome assembly GCA_964404485.1 of uncultured Bacteroidales bacterium. GTDB lineage: Bacteria > Bacteroidota > Bacteroidia > Bacteroidales > JAIORY01 > JAIORY01. Next base: position 42,267 of record CAYOKJ010000003.1, read on the forward strand.
TATTCCCATTTGTTTGATTACAACCAAGAAATATAAATGCTGTTATAAGGCTTATAAGTAATGTCTTTTTCATTTTTTTTTGCTTTAGTAATTGTTTTGTATTTATTTAAAAATGCAAAGATATAAATAAATATATATTAAATCGCTTTAGTATCACTATTTTTTTTACTTTTGTATCAAAAAGTGTTCCAAAGTTTATTTAATTGTTGAATAATTATAAATAATTGTACATAAATGAAAACATTTTTTCAAAATATAGATTTACATGAGTTTGATATTCAGTTTGCTGATGATGAAAAATGCCTGGAGTTTCTTTCGCAACAAAAGTGGAAAGATGATTATGTATGTCGTAAATGTGGAAATACAAATTATTGTAAAGGTAAGACACCATTTTCACGCAGGTGTACAAAATGCAAACATGAAGAATCTGCTACATCAAATACAATGTTTCACGGTTGTAAAATTTCTTTAACAAAAGCCTTTAGAATAGCTTTCTTAGTATGCAATAAGCCCGAAATATCAACATACGAAATATCCAAAATAATTAACATTCGTCAGATGACTTGCTGGAAATTTAAAAAAAGAATTACTGAATGTATTAAAAATCGATCTTACATGACAAAATTTCTGAAAGAGGAGTAAAAAAAGAAGATTTGATTATTTATCATCATTAACTATTGTATAGTTTTAATCACTCTTTCAGCGTATTAAAATACAATTAGAATTACTATCCAGAAAAAAGTTTAGCAGCATATTGCAGTTATTTAAAATTTTGTTGCTTTACTTAGAAACAATAAATTTTCTGTAATCAACAAAATCATCACCAATAACCTTAAAAATGTAAACTCCCGGAGGATTGCTAATATTTATTTCTTTTGTCAGTTTTCCCTGAAAAGCCTCAAGTTGATAAACGTTTTGTATTTCTCCATTCACTGAGATTATCTCGAGCCTTAATGATTGTGATTTTGTTTGATCAAAAATTACTTTCAGCTTTTTATTAACAGGATTAGGAAAAATATTAATCTTGGTTTTTTCTCTGTTATCATCAATTCCAACATAATTAGTTGTATAATGAGCTGACCATCCTGGAGCTGTAACACTTGAGTTAGTTGTAAAAGTGATAAATATACTGCCGTTAAATGCAGAAATTGGGTCCGGTAATTCATTTCCACTAAACTCTTCAATTAATGTTGTACCATCATAAACAGTAAAAATATCATTATTTGTTTCGGTTTCAAATTCATCAAAAGTAAGTATGATCTCATCAGCATCTTCAGGAATTATTTTCCACATACAAATACTCGAATTATGATAATCTCTTGATCCGCTTCCGTCAGTAAATTCACCTTCCGGTTCTGTTAATTGTGTCATTCCATGGCAATAAACCGGAATTTTGGATTCATAACTTAATAACCATCCTGCATCGTTTGTATTATCATTTGAAACAAAAGTGATGAAAATTTTATCTCCACTCGAAGTAATAGATTCGGGAATTGTATTTCCAGAAAAAGAACCTAAAATGGGAGAAGAAACATTATCTCCGTCATAAACTGTTAAAATGTCATTAGCTTGTGTATCGAATTTTAGAAAATCTATTGTAATATTTTCAACAGAATCATTTGGAGCTATCAACCAACTGCAATCTGTGTTGTTCTGGTATTTATAAACAGGACCGGATCCATCATCAATAGTGCCCGATGTACTTGTCAATGTGTCATTTCCTGTGCAATAATTTGGATATTGAAAATTTACTGTATCAGGAAAACAATTAATAATAACTTCTTGTGCAAGGTTGAAATTAGAACCGCCGGGGTTCAGATTGCCAGTATAAAAATAGCCATCAGAAGATCCTCCCCATCCCCAGTTAAAGTGAAAATAATTACTTCCCTGATATCCATCACAAACAAAAGCATGTCCGTTTATGTTGGGCACCGACCATCCTGCGTAATACATTGGGATTTTTTGGTCGAGATGTGCAACTAAAAGACTATCCCAGTCTATTGAGGTGCTGTCACGATAAACATATTGGGTTTCGGGAGAGTAATTAAAAAATGTTCTTAGCGAATAAGCTGCTTTATGATTGTACATGCCTGAACCGTTTGGTCCGTAAACAAGATCGCATGAAACTCCAAGATGATAAAGTATTTCAGCAGTTGCCGGATTGCTGTTGTTTAGAGCAAGTGGCATATTATTCCAAAGATAATTTGTGTTTTCAAAGTCAGCTGAAAGTGTTCCGTAAGGAGGACATTCATAAGAATATGACCCGCTTCCCTGCAAAGGAAATCTAAAGTAATTTACAAGCTGACCCATTGCTGTTGGCACGCAGCCTGCATAACAATGTCCTCCCGGTCCGGCAGGATCGGCAGGGCACATCTCGTTGTAATAAGTCCCCTGATTCCATGTAGTGCTTAGCAAAGGTTCAATATCTTTTTGTTCCGAAAATATTTTCAATGTGCTAATATTATCAGTTAATAATCGAGACCACTCGGAATGTATTTCTTTATTAGCTTGTAAATTATTGTCTAAGCAATATTTAATTTTTTGTGAATATTGAGTGACCCAAGCTCGATAATTATCGGGTTGAATATCTTTTTTTATGGTTCCGCTGAATGAATATGCAGGAATTGGAATAAATGCATCAGATGCCGAAACAATTACATATCCCGAATTTTCAAAATTAAAAATATAAAAAACCTGAGTTTCACCAAGAAATTCGGAAAAGGTGTTTTTAATTATTATTTCATCAATATCGGTTTTTTGATATTGATTTATCCTTTCGTAGTAAAAATTTATGGCTATTTTTTTTGCTTCAGCCGGCGTAATTTTTTTAGCTGAAGCTGATATAGAAATTGTAAATAGCAATGTTGCAAGTAAAAAAAGGATTTTTGTTTTCATGGTGTAATTTATTTTCTTTAAATAAAAATCTAAAAGTACGAAAAAAGCTAACAATAGTTGAAAACCGATACGACAAAAAAAAAGCTATCTCTGCAAAAAAGATAGCTTTTAGTAATTTGGTATTGTTAAATTTAGTTAACAACGATTTTTTTGTTAACTATTCCTTTTTTATTAATTATCCTAAGGAAATAAACTCCTTTAGATAAACTTGAAATATCTAATGATTTGGTGAATTTTCCCGAAACTTCTGAGTTTTCAGAAATAATAATTTCACCGGTAATTGTCATTAAATCAATACTAATGTCTTGAATTTCTTTTGCTTGCAATACTATTGTAATATTATCTTTTGCAGGATTTGGGTAAACATTCAAATATTCAAATGTTCCACTTTCTTCTACACCAACATTATTGATTTCGTAATATACTTCCCATCCAGGGGCTGTTGTTGAAGAATTTGATGCAAATGTGATGAACATCATACCACCTGTAACTGTAACAGGATCCGGAATTTCATCTCCTGAATATTCCCCAACAAGAGTTGATCCCTGATATACTTTAAAAAAATCACCTTCTTCTGTATTAAAGCTTGTAAAAGTAAGAGTAATTTCGCTTGCCCAGGCAGGTTCAATTCTCCACATACAAACTGAATTGTTGTTGTAATTAAATGTATTACTACCATCACTAAATGTTCCTGTAGGTTCTGTATAAACGGTCATTCCATTGCAATAGCTTGGCGAACTTGTTTCATATTCAGCGTAGAATCCACTACCGGTGACACTTCCATCAGATGTAAAAGTTATATATAATTTATTTCCTGTTGATGTAAATGTTTCAGGTATATCTGTTCCTGTATATGTTCCAACTACAGTAGCACTTGCATCTTCACCGTCATAAATTATCAGTTCATCGTTTGCTCCTAAATCAAATTCATAAAATGAAATAGTAATATCAGTAATTGAATCTTCAACTGTTTGAGGATTAATTAACCAACTTGCTGAAGCATTATCAAGATAATTTTCAAGAGGTCCGCTACCATCTGTAAAACTACCTGATCTGTCAGTAAGATCAGTATGTCCATTAGAATAATAAGGATAATCTCCATCAGTAGGATAGAAATTTTTAATTGCTGCCTGGTCTACATAAAAACCACCAACATTAGTTAAAGCATAAAAGCCATTTCCAGATCCACTCCATCCGAAGTTAAAGTGGAATAAATTATCATCATCATACCCATCACAACCAAAAGCATGACCCGCATTATCAGTAGTTCTGCCTGAATAATAAAGTGGATGACCTTGATCAATATCACCTTTTAGAATGTTTATCCATTGTGTTTGAGAATAATTGTTTTTTTCAATAAAAACAGCAGCACCATATCTAAAATAATTTCTTAATGCATTATCTACATCCTCACTATAAGCGCCAGAACCATCAGGTGCATAATTCATGTCCACAGAAACACCTGCATGATATTGTAATTCTGCAATTGGATTCGGATTGCTGTTTTGAATATCATTTTGCATTCCATTCCAGTTGTATTCAGTTGCACCAAAATTAGCAGTTAGAGTTCCGTAAGGATAAATATAATAACTATGAGTACCTTGCCCAACAGAAGGATACCTCCAATAGTGCATGATAAATGACATAGCTGTAGCAACACATCCGGCATAAACATGTCCACCGGGACCTGAAGCATTAGCAGGACATAAAATATTATAAGGGCTGTCTTGATTCCATGTTGAAGTAAGTAAAGGTTCAACATCTTTTGCTCCTTTTTGTGTGATTAGCTGTAAAATATCATCAGTAAGTATATGTTTCCATAGGTCTGAAACTTCAGAAGTTGCAGCAACATTATTTTCTTTTGCATAATTGATTTGTTCAATATAGCTTAGGATAAAACTTCCGTAGTTGGTTGTATAGTCAAGGTTTGCTGGGAAATTACCAACAAAAGAATAACCAATTACAGGATTTAATGCGTCCTCAGCAGGAACAATAACAAATCCTTTATTATTGAATTGAAAAACATAAAGTACAGTTTCTGATCCGTCTTTATGTTCAATAATATTTGTTATTTGAAGATCAGTATAATTTGTAGGGCTAACATACTGGTTCATTTTCTCAAAATAGAAATTCGTGGCAACTTTTTGCGCGTCCTGAAGTTCTACATTGTTTGCATAGTTCATTAGACCAAACCCAAATGTAAAAAGAACCAATAATAATAGAAATCTTGTTTTCATTTTTGATATTTATTTAGTTTATATTCAAATTTTGTTATAGGGAATCCTCCCAAAAAATAATTTGCAAATTTAATAAAAAAAATCAATAATTGATGAAAATTATGAAATGATTTTTTAAATAGGTCGGAATAAATTTATTAATTTCGCAAATCATTTGAAGCGACTATGAAATGTTTAGAGTAAAATTAGGAGTAATAAAATAAGGGAAAAAAGGAAGTAAGAAAATATGTGAAATATCAATAAATCATTTACTCTCAAACTCCTTATGTCTATTATAGCTCTTATTTCCTGAGCATTTCTAAAAATCAGCCTTAAGATAATTATTATAGATAATTAATTGATTATTAAAAAGAAGCATGAAGATATTCATCAAAAATATAAAACAACTTATTCAGATTGAAGATAAACCAAAATTATTGGTCAAGGGAAAAGAGATGTCTGAATTGAGCACAATAAAAAATTCCTGGTTATTATTAGAAGATGGGAAAATTTCCTCTTTCGGTGAAATGGATGAAATTGATAATTCCAGAATTCAAATATTCTCGAAAAATGCTAATGTAATTGATGCATCGGGAAAGATGGTGTTTCCAAGCTTTTGCGATTCTCATACTCATCTTGTTTATCCTCAAAGCAGAGAGATTGAATATGGGAATAAAATAAGAGGATTATCTTATGAGGAAATTGCAAAAAGAGGTGGAGGAATTCTTAATTCTGCCAAAAAACTCCATGAAGCAAGTGAAGAAGAATTAGTTAAATCAGCATTAAAAAGATTAAACGAAATTGCATTTTATGGAACAGGAGCTGTTGAAATAAAAAGTGGCTATGGTCTTAACACTGAAGATGAACTGAAAATGCTAAGGGCCATTAAGCGTTTGAAAGATTTATCACCAATAACAATAAAATCAACATTTCTTGGTGCTCATGCAATTCCTGCCGAATATCGTGGTAAACAAAAAGAGTATGTTGATCTTATTATTAATGAGATGATACCAATGGTTGCTGCTGAAGAACTTGCCGATTATATTGATGTGTTTTGTGATAGAGGATTTTTTACTGTTGAAGATACCGACAGGATTTTATTGGCAGGAATGAAATACGGTTTGAGACCGAAAATCCATGCCAATGAACTTGATTTCTCCGGTGGGATACAAGTTGGAGTAAAATATAATGCTCTTTCTGTTGACCATTTGGAATATACCGGAGATAAAGAAATTAAGGCTTTATTGAATACTGAAACTATGCCGACTGTTCTACCCGGGGCTGCTTTTTTCCTTGGAATGATTTACGCTCCGGTAAGGAAAATGATAGATGCCGGATTACCTGTTGCTCTTGCAAGTGATTTTAATCCCGGTTCAGCTCCTTCAGGAAATATGCAATTTATCTTGTCGATGGGAAGCATTGCATACAAAATGTTACCGGAAGAAGGAATAAATGCAACAACCATTAATGGTGCTTATGCAATGGGTTTGAGCGAAGAACTTGGCAGCATTGCAGTTGGTAAAAAAGCAAATGTTTTTATCACAAAAGAAATACCAACTTACGAATATATGCCTTATTCATTTGGAGATAATAAGGTAGAGACTGTTATTTTGAATGGAAAAATTGTTGAATAAAAAGCTTAATTGCTAAAGAAGAACTGAAGAAGAAAAATAATCTAAAGAATTTTTTATATAAATTATAAAATATGAAACAACTAATCGAATGCGTACCTAACTTCAGCGAAGGAAGGGATATGAGTATAATCAAACAAATTACAGACAAGATTGAAACTGTTAGTGGTGTAAAACTTCTTGATGTTGATCCGGGTGCTGCAACAAATCGTACAGTTGTAACTTTTGTCGGTACACCTGACGAAGTACTTGAAGCTGCGTTTTTGTCTATTAAAAAAGCTTCTGAGATAATTGATATGAGAAAACATAAAGGTGAACATCCACGAATGGGTGCAACCGATGTTTGTCCTTTGGTTCCTGTTTCAGGAATTACTATGGAGGAAACTGTGGAATATGCTCGTAAACTTGCCAAACGAATAGGAGAGGAGCTTGACATTTCTATTTATTGTTACGAAAATGCTGCCTTTAACGAAGAAAGAAGGAACTTAGCTAATTGTCGCTCAGGTGAATATGAAGGGATGGCAGAAAAGCTAACCGATCCACACTGGAAACCTGATTTTGGTCCTGCCAAACTTAATGTTAAAGCAGGTGTTACAGCTGTTAGTGCGAGAGATTTTTTGGTTGCTTTTAACGTTAACCTGAACACTACTTCTACACGTCGAGCCAATGCCATAGCTTTTGATGTTCGCGAACGTGGTCGTTCAAAAAGAGAAGGTAATCCCGTAACTGGAAAAATTGTTAAAGACAAAAACGGGAAACCTGTAATGATTCCCGGATCATTAAAATGTGTAAAAGGTATTGGTTGGTTTATCGAAGAGTATGGTGTTGCCCAAATTTCAATGAATTTAACAAATATTAGTGTTACTCCTGTTCATATTGCTTATGACGAAGTGTTTAAAAAAGCATTGGAAAGAGGAATAAGAGTAACAGGTTCCGAATTAGTCGGGCTTATTCCTTTGCAAGCTATGCTTGACGCAGGAAAATATTTTCTTAAAAAACAAAATCGCTCACTTGGAGTTTCTCAAAGCGAGCTTTTAAAAATTGCAATAAAATCAATGGGTCTTGACGATCTTAAAGCTTTTAATCCTAAAGAAAGAATTATTGAGTTTATTCTTGATGATGATAAAAATAATAAACTTGTTGACATGACTCTCACCGGTTTTGCTGATGAGACTGCTTCTGAATCTCCTGCGCCGGGTGGAGGATCTATCTCAGCTTATGTTGGTTCTCTTGGTGTTTCACTCGGAACTATGGTTGCAAATCTTTCGTCGCATAAGCGTGGTTGGGAAGACAGATGGGAAAAATTTTCAGAATGGGCAGAAAAAGGACAAGTTTTAAAAGATGAATTGCTTCACCTTGTTGATGAAGATACAAATGCATTTAATAAAATTATGGATGGATTTGGAATGCCAAAGAAAACCGATGAAGAAAAAGCTGCACGTAAAAAGGCAATTCAAGATGCTTCGAAATATGCTATGGAGATTCCTTTTAAAGTTATGCAGAAATCTGTGGATGCTATGGAAGTTATGAAAGCAATGGCTGAAATAGGAAATCCAAATTCAGTTTCTGATGCCGGTGTAGGAACACTTTGCGCACGAACAGCCGTGAGAGGAGCATTCTTAAATGTTAAAATTAATGGTTCCGGTGTTGATGATAAAGATTTTGTTAATGATTTTTTGTCGAAAGGTGAAGAAATTGAGAAGAAAGCAAAACAACTTGAAGATGAAATTTTGGTTTCCGTAAATAAAGTTATTGAAAGATAGAATAGTTTAGAGTTTCGAAATCAAAATTATAAATTCATCATTCTAAATTTGCATTATCAAATTTAGAATGATGAATTTATTTTTTAAAAAGAAAATTTCAAATTTTTGTCGTTTACATTTTATTCACCAAACACCAAATAAGAAATCCCTACTTTAAATGCTCCATAAGCATTATGAGAAGGATTATAATTTCTATCGCTGTCTTCTATTTTCCAATCCTCATGATTAATGTCTTTTAATCCGTAACATGCATTAATAGTTGTATTTATATATAATTGTTCGATAATTGGAATTCTAACTCCAATTTCAAAAACTCCAAAAATATCACTGCTTTCAAAACGATCGGTAACATCAGGAGCGCTATAAGCAAATTCATTACCTGTAATTGGATTTACTCCTGCTTCATAATACGGTTCTCCTTCTTTAGTCCATGTTTGAGAAACATCATTTGCTATTGCATATTCAATACCTATTCCGCAAATAAAATTTACTCCTTCATTAACTCCATTAAATTTTAACATAACAGGGATAATATTATATTTAAGTTTTAGTTCTCTTTCCATCTTGTTATTATTAATTTCAGTTGAATATTTTTGACCGAGTTTGACAGTCCCAATACCAGTGTATAAACCGAGATTTTTCGTAAAGTTATAGCCTATATCCAGACCACCGCCACTACCTGAAGTAAAAACGCAATCATAGTTGGTTCCTAATCCCCACACATTTTGATTAACAATTAATGAAGTTAATACTTTGCCTGAAACACCCACTTGTAAACCTTTTTGTGCAAAAGAACTTATACTGCAAAAGATAATTAATGATAATAATACTTTTTTCATGATTTAATATTTTTTGTTAATAATTCTCAAAAATAGTATTTTATATATTAAAACGTATGAGTTATCAAATTAGTCATAGATTAACAGATTTTAATAATTATTGCTTTTATACTTGTATGGAACAGAATTGCAAAATTTCCAGTTTTGTTTTGTACCGCATTATTACTTCTAAACAGCATTCCCCGATAGCTATCGGGGTTGCAAATTCGTTAAGAATTAGTATAAATTATTTGCAGAAATGCTGACAACAGTTTTTATTTTTGTGTATTCAGTTTACTCCACCCCGAATTCTTCCTCCAAAAAACCCTTTAACCTTGCTGGTTGAATTCTTCTGCTTAATTCTCCATTTTTACAATAGGATATTCTTCCAGTTTGCTCTGAAACAACTATCGCAATTGCATCTGATTGTTCGGTTATTCCTGCTGCAGCACGATGACGCAGACCCAAACGGGCAGGTATTTCTGCGTTTGATGAAACAGGCAAAATACATCCGGCAGCACGAATTTTATTGCTAACAATTATCATTGCTCCATCGTGAAGCGGGCTGTTTTTATAAAATATATTTTCGATTAATGGTGATGATATCTCTGCATTAATAATTTCGCCTGTATCGGTAAAAATTTGTAATTCATTTGTTTTTGCAATTACTATCAAAGCTCCTTGCTGTGCTTCCGACATTCTCTGACAGGCAACTATTATTTTGTCAATTTCAAGTTTGTTCTTATAGCTTTTTAGGTGAGTTTGCCAAAAAAAGAATTTTTTCTTTATTCCAAAAATAAATTTTGGTGTGCCAAGAGTAAATAAAAACTGCCTTATCTCGGGCTGAAATATCACGATAAGTGCAATAAAACCAACGCTAATAAAACCACCTAGTATTTGACTTAGAAGTTCCATTTCTAATACACTTACTGCTTTCCAAATAAGGAAAAGAGCTAAAATGCCTATGAAGATATTTATCGCAACTGTGCCTTTTAGTAATTTGTATAGTTCGTAAAATAAGAAAGCCACAAGTAAAATATCAACTATGTCGAGCCATCTGATGTTTATATAACCGGTAATGAATAGTTCTGTCAAAAGTTATTTTTATTTTATGCAAAGATAAAATTTATAATGACTACTTAAATTTAAAATGACTAAAATGTAAAACGAAGCGAAGCAAGTCCGTATGGATGACTAAAATTTAAAAAATTAAGAAAAGTAAAAATCAGAGATTTTGCACAAGCTAACTCCTTCCCCCTTTTTTTTGGGGGAAGGTCCATACGGACTCATTTTAGTCGTTGGGAAGGGGGTGTTTTATTCGTAGCCAATCCCTTTTTTATATTTCCATCGCTTATGCGACCATAACCAGTTTTCGGGTTTCTTTTTGATAATGCTTTCAAGTATTTCGAAATATTTATCAGTTATTTCGTGTTCTTTAGTTTTTTGTGGTTTCTCGAATAATGTTTGAGCTGTAATTTCATAATATCCGCGCTTTATTCTTTGAATATCAATAAAAACAACAACTGTATCAAGCATTTTAGATAGTTTCTCTGCCCCAATATGTACAGGGGTTTCCTGATTAAGGAAGTTAATCCAATATTTTATTTTACTATGATGAGGGCTTTGATCTGCCATAAACATATACAACTTGTCGCCCTGTTTATGTTCAAGCATTACATCGTAAGTTTTTTCCATTGGATAAAGAGTAAATCCAAATTTTTCTCTTACTCTAACAATGTATTTGTTAAGGATCTCATTTCCAAGTTTTGCATACACAGCCCAACATTGATGAGGAACCCACAGTGGGGTGCTTACACCATATTCCCAGTTTGTATAATGCCCCATCAACATCATTACACTTTTGTCTTTATCGTAGTAATGTTGAAAGAGTTCGGGATTTGTAAATTTAAAACGTTTTTTTATTGATTTTTTAGAAATTGTAAATTCCTTTATAGTTTCGATTGTAATGTCTGTGAGGTTACGATAAAACTTTCGTTGAATACTTTTTATCTCCTTGTGTGATTTTTCGGGAAATGAATTCTTCAGATTATTATAGATTACTTTTTTTCGATATCCGACAAGGTAATATAGCAGTACAAAGAAAAAATCTGATATCCCGTAAAGGATAAAGTGAGGCAGAATTGAAATACCGAAAATAAATGGTAGAGCCAAATATGTTCCAAAGACCTGCTTATATTTTTTCATATTACCTCTAACATATTATTTTGATATTAATTAAAGACAACAATTAATTATACAATGTAACTTTCCAAATCCCTTTCTGTGTAATTTTAAATTCAAATAAAACATAATATTGTCCTGTGTGAGCTTTATTCCATGATTTGTAATTGATTTTACAAACAAACGGAAAAACAACATTTTCATAATAAACAATATGCTCGTCTTGAGTTTTTATTCCACTTGTTGCAATTACCCTGAATTGCTCAATATCAGAGTTGCGGGAACCATTTCTAAAAATGTCAATATTGATACGATCACCATCACCTTGTCTTCTAAAAGAATATCTATCAAGATTATCTTTATGAATTACTTCGGGTTTTTCAGGTATTGGACCCATATATTTATCATTTTTCCATATACCTACTAACAGACTGTCTCTGTTGTTAAAGGTAAATGAAAATTTCCCTTCACCATGTCTTAAACCTTTTTTCCATTTTCCGGTATACACTTCTCCGGTTGAACTTTTATAAGTACCGAATCCACTTGGTAATCCCTTCCTGAAGTTTCCTTCGTACGTATCCAATCCAACTGCTTTTCCTTTCCCATGAGCTTTTCCTTTTTTGCATTTCCCAATATAAGAATCGGAAATTGATGGTTTTAGTACTTTACAATTTTGTTGACTATATAGAAATGCGCCAAATGCAAAAAAAATCAATAATAATGATATTCTTTTGTAATGTTTCATTTTGTTTAAATTTTGATTTAGGTTATAAAAGTATTGATTTTTTTTTTGAAATAATTTGTAAATCTATCAAAAATTATTTATTTTTGAAGAATAATAAAAAATTGCTGTTGTATTATACTCACAGCAAGAAGATTAAAATTATTTTTAACAATTGATTTCTTTAACTATTCAATTAATTTAGGTTTTGATAATATCTTAATTAATATATTCAAAATTATTTTTTTATCAATTTATTCGACTATGACTACAGAAAGAAAAACTATTCCAAAACTTACTAATGAAGAGATAATAAGTGGATTTCGTAATAATAATCCCGAAATTATTGAAAAAATTTATGAAGATTATTTCCCAATGATTAAATATTTAGTTGAACTTAATAGTGGAACTACAAGTGATGCTAAAGATATTTTTCAGGAATCGTTAATGATAATTTTTAAAAAAATTGAAAATAATGAATTCATTCTTAGTTGCTCCTTTAAAACATTTTTATATACAGTATGCAGAAATATTTGGTTTAAACAACTTAGAAATAGCAATGTTTGTTTGAATGAATTTCAGGATAATGTCATGCTTGTTGAACAAAATGACAATAAATGTATTTACAAAGAATTCTTTTTGAATAAAGAATATTTTATATTCAGGCATCATTTTGAGAACTTATCTTCTAAACATAAAAAGTTGTTTGAATTATTCTTTGAAAAATATTCCTTTAAACAAATTGCTGATATTTTAAACTTTAAAAACGCTGCTTATGCAAGAAAAGAAAAATATGTCTGTAAAACTTTATTAATTGAAAATATAAAAAATGACCCACAATTTGAAGAATTAATGAAGATTCAAAGAAGCTTTCAGATTAACTCCTAATTCATAATAAATTGATACTGGTTTTTGTAATACAATTAAGAAGCTCAATTTTTGACGTATTTCCCCTTTTTTATAATTAACTTAAACACAGGAATTAGAAAAAAAGCATATCCTGAATATTCAGGTGAGAATACCCCTACTATTAATGCAATAATGGAAACAATAATGAAAACTATTATAATTAATTTGCTTTCAGCAATACTGACTTTGTTTAAATCTTCAAGAACAAGTCTGTGATTTTTTGTTGCGTAATGCCAGCTACAAAGAATTAAAAATGCTATAATAAGCATATTACTATTAAAAACAATTGCTGAAATAGAATTACTTTCATATGTTGACGTAAGACTGGCAGAAAATGGAATCAAGCATATGAACATTAACAA
>CAYOKJ010000004.1:0-53469 GCA_964404485.1 uncultured Bacteroidales bacterium
AGAAAGGAAAAAAGAAACGAAATATATCGGTAATTTGGATGTTCAGTTGGTATTATCCCAGATTATATTCTCAACGCACTTAACGCTTTTTATTTTATATAATAAATTAATAAGTTAATTTTGTCAAAAAAACTTTTTAGTGAGAAGACCACAATCCATAAACCTAATTTTTGCTCTCCTTGGCGGAATAGTTCTATTGTTTATTATTGCACCGCTTGCCGGGATGTTTTTTTCGACAAGCACCACTGATATTATTGAAACAACAAAGGATTCAGAAGTTATAGATAGTATCTGGCTGACAATATTCACAGCTATGGGTGCAACATTTGTTTTTGCAATTGCAGCTATTCCATTTTCTTATTTGCTTGCTCGAAAAAATTTTCCTTTCAAGCGTTTAGTTTTGGGTATCATCGATTTGCCAATAGTTATTCCTCATTCTGCTGCCGGAATTGCAATTCTTGGTTTTATTTCGAGAGATTCGTTTATTGGAAAAGTTGGTTCTGAATTTGGTTTAAATTTTGTCGGTAGCCCTGTAGGAATATCTGTTGCTATGGCTTTTGTGAGCATTCCTTTTCTTATCAATGCTGCAAGAGATGGGTTTTCCGGAGTTCCTGTTAAATTAGAAAAGGCAGCACTAAATTTGGGGGCTTCTCCTTTAAAAGTGTTTTTTACAATTTCGCTGCCCCTGGCTTGGCGGAATATTGTAAGCGGGTTAATTTTAATGTTTGCCAGAGGAATGAGTGAATTTGGAGCGGTTGTAATTGTTGCTTATCATCCTATGGTTACTCCGATATTAATTTGGGAGCGTTTTAGTTCTTTTGGTTTGCAATATGCACGACCTGTTGCTGTGATATTTATTTTGATAAGTTTAGTGTTTTTTGTTCTACTTCGTCTCCTCTCTAAAAATAATAACAATGCTTGATTTGCAAAATGTTTCTAAAAAACTTGATGGCTTTTCGATCAAGAATATTTCCTTTAATGTTGAGGAAGGAGATTATTACATAATTTTAGGGCATTCAGGTGCGGGAAAAACAGTTATACTTGAAATTATTGCTGGTTTAATTACTCCCGATTCAGGTAAAGTTTTTTATTATGAAGAAGATATTACTTTCAGAAAAATTCAAAAACGTAAATTTGGTTTAGTTTTTCAGGATCATGCTATTTTTCCACATCTCTCTGTTAAGGAAAACATTGCCTATCCTTTGAAAAATAAAAAATTGTCAAAATCAATTATCAATATAAAAGTAAACGAACTTGCTGATGATTTTGAAATAAGTCACCTGTTAAATCGCAGAACAACAAATCTTTCAGGTGGTGAACTTCAACGCATTGCATTAGCTCGTACTCTTGCTCTGGAACCTGATATCCTTTTGCTTGACGAACCATTATCTTCTCTTGATGTTCAATTAAAAAATGACTTGCGACGATTGCTCAGAAATCTTAATAAAAAGGGACAAACAATAATTCATGTTACCCATGATTATGAAGAAGCAATTTTACTTTCAAATAAAATTGCAGTTTTTCATGCAGGGAAAATAATTCAAAAAGGAGCAACAAATGATGTTTTTCATCATCCGGGTTCTGAGTTTGTTGCTAACTTTACAGGAATAAAAAATTATTTTCGTGTTACTTTAAAAAGTATTGGACAAAATGGATTGAAAGTTGCAAAAATCAATGATGTTGAGATTAAGCTTCTTTCAGAGGAAAAAAGCAATAAAGGTTTTATTATTATTCGTTGCGAAGATATTATTGTAAGTGATGAATTGCAAAAGTCGAGTGCAGCCAATAACTTTATTGGAATAGTAACCGAAATTAATCCTATGAAACCGGGAATTGAAATTATTATTGACATAGGAATAATGATGACTGCAATGATTACAAGTAATTCTCTTAAGAGACTGCAAATTACTGAAGGTAGTAAAATGTGGATATCTTTTAAAGCTTCAGCAGTTAGATTATTATCCGATTAATTTTTAATACTAATTATCAATTTGCATAATTAGACAAATATTAATATTTTTGACCATTCAAACTTTATTATTAGTTAAATTCATTATTATGAAAAGTTCTAGATTAATTAATAATATTTAAATAAATATTTACTTTGAATTTACAATTTTTTATATCCGGTAAACGAAAATGCAGACTATTAATAGTATTGTGTTTTTTTACGATATTTTCAATTTATTCTTCTGATCAAGATTCAATTAATATTCTTATAAATAAATTACAACAATCAAAGCACGATTCATCACAAGTTAATCTTTTAAATAAAATTTCATTAAATTATTCGGATAACGATTTACATAACTCTTTGAAATATGCCAGACAAGCATTAAATCTTTCAAACAAAATAAACTATAAACCGGGTATTGCAAAGGCAAATTGCAACCTTGGGAATATCTTTAATGTGCAAAGAAAATATCAACCTGCAATAAATTACTTTTTGATAAGTATTAAAATTTTTGAAGAGCTTGGTAATAAAAAAGATATATCCAAAGCATATAATAATCTTGGATATATTCATCTTGTTCAGGGTGATTATATTCAGGCTCTTGATGCTTTTTTTAAATCCCTTATTTTTTCTACTGAACTTGGTGATGATTATCAAACAGCATTTTCATTTAATTATATCGGAAATATATATTTTGGTCAAAAGCGTTATGAACTGGCATTAGATTATTATATGCAATCGTTTGAATTGCGTAAAAAAATTAATGATAAAATTGGTATAGCAGCTTCCTATAATAATATTGGCGAGATATATCGTTTGCGAAAAGATTATAAAACAGCTTATGATTATTATCAAAAAGCAGTTGAGTTAAATAAAGAAATCGGAAATTATATTTGGTTATCAATAAATTATCAAAATTTGGGAAGTATTTTTCAAGACCAGGGAGATTATCAGAAAGCTATTTCATTTTTTCAGAAAGGTCTTGTAATTAGTGATAGTATTAGTGATAAAAATGGAATTTCATCGATAAACAACAGTATTGGCAAATATTACGTAAAGTTAAACCAAAACACAATAGCAATTGATTATTTTAGCAAAGCATTGAAAGCTGCAAAAGAAGTTGTTGCACCATATGAAATGTTAAAAAGTTATATAGGTTTAAGCAATGCTTATAAAAATAAAAAAGATTTTAAGACCTCATTGATTTTTTATAACCAATATTCCATATTAAATGATACACTTATAAATATTGAAAAGGAAAGACAATTGTCTAAATTGCAAAATTATTATGAACTTGAAATATCAGAAAGTCAGATTATATTAAAAGACAAGGAGATTGAATTACTTGAAAATAATAAAAAAATTAATCAACTTCAACAAACAATTTTAATAATTGGATTGTTGATTTTAGTCATTCTTGGAATACTTACTTTTATACGTCAAAAAAATAAAACAAAAAAAAATAAAGAACTTTTAGAAAAAAATAAACAAATTCATGAAGCTCAAAAATCATTAATGAGTACCACAATAAATAATAAAAATAATGAGCTAATAAATTTCGCTTTACATATCGGTCATAAAAACGAATTTATTCAATCAATTAAATCCGATATAAAAAACATTAAAATCAAAAGTGAAAAAGAAGACTCTAATTTGATAAAAGATCTTAATTTTAAAATAAATCAAAATCTTAGAGTAAACCGTGAATTAGAAGAGTTTCAAAATGATGTTAATAAAGTTAACAGAGACTTTTTTAATAAACTTTATGAAAAATATCCTAATCTCACAAAAAACGAAAAACATCTTACAGCTCTGCTTCGATTAAATTTATCCTCCAAAGAAATTGCTTCATTGAACAATATTTCAACAAAAGCTGTTGAAATGAGCAGATATCGATTGAGAAAAAAATTGAATATTGATTCGAATTCAAGTCTTTCTGATTTTCTTCATAAACTTTAATCCCAATTCCTCATCAACTTCACTTCTGTCAGTAAAAATTCATTTGAAGAAAAACAATTTTCATTAATAATGATTTGAAGTATTGTGTAAAACCCATAACACCTGATATTCAAGAGTAATAAATATTGTTTGTAGAGTTAAAATAACTTCATAATTTTAAAAACGATAGTTTTGTAGAGGTGAAGTAGAGCAGATTATTCTTAATAATCAGTTAAATATAAATAATATTGCCAGAAATAAAATTAGTCGCCTTACTTGATTTTTTTTATTTGTAAATTTTTAATTAGTATTTTGGTTTGGTAATTTGGATAAATGATTTGTAAGGCGACATTTTATTAAAAAAATATAATATATATGTCTTATTCAAGTAAAAACTTATCTGAATGTATTGAGAATAATCCAAAAGCTCAACGAATGTTATACAAAAAATATTCACCGGGCATGCATTCCATTTGTTTACGTTTTGCCAGAAACAAAATGGATGCAGATGATATTCTACAAGAAGGGTTTATTAAAATTTTTACTAAGCTAAAGGATTTTAGAAATGAAGGCTCTTTCGAAGGCTGGATGAGAAGAATAATTATCAACACCTCTATTAATTTTTACAAAAGAAAATACCCTTATTTTAAAGATGTTGATTTTGAATCAAACAGATTGACAGGTTTAATGTATAATAGTGCGATTGATGAAATTTCTCAAAAAGAAATACTTCAGTTAATTAATGATCTTCCAAAAGGATACCGTACTGTTTTTAATCTTAATGCAATTCAGGGATATTCTCATAAAGAAATTGGAAAGAAATTGAATATATCTTCTAATACCTCTAAGTCACAATTAACAAGAGCAAAAAACTCTCTTCAAAATCAATTATGTATTTTAACACAAATAGAAAAAACTCAAGTTGTTCAAGAGTTATGTGTTGCATAAAAAGAATTACATTGTTAATAAAAAATATAAACCTGCCTTAATAAATTAGGCAGGTTTTTTTATTTTGCGGGATAAAATATTTACCTATGAATTCAAATTGGAAAGCACCTGAAGATTGGTTAAAGATAAAAACAATTGAAGCACATACTGCCGGGGAACCGCTACGTATTTATATTGATGGTTTGCCTGAAATAAAAGGGCAAACAATTCTCGAAAAGAGAAAGTATTTTAAAGAAAACTTTGATTTCATAAGAACCGGGACAATTTTCGAACCTCGGGGTCATGCAGATATGTATGGTGCAATAATTACAGAACCGCTAAGAAAAGATAGTGATTTTGGAACCTTCTTTTTACATAACGAAGGATATAGTACAATGTGCGGACATGCAATAATTGCTTTAACGAAAATTGCATTTCAAACTGGATTTATTAAAAAATATATAAAGAATCCGCTAATAAAAATTGACACACCTGCCGGCCAGGTTACTGCCTTCGCAAAAATCACAAACAATAAAGTAACTTCAGTGTCATTTCAAAATGTACCTTCATTTGTTTACAAAAAAGATTTACAAATTGAAGTTGAAGATATCGGGTCAGTAAAATTTGATATTGCATTTGGTGGAGCTTTTTATGCTTATGTTAATGCTGACGAAATCAATCTTGATCTTAGCGAAAATAATCATAACAAGATTATCGAGTACGGAAAAAAGATCAAAAATGCTGTAATGAAAAACATTGAAATTAAACATCCTTTTGAAAAGGATCTAAGTTTTTTATACGGAACAATCTTTATCAGTAAAGCTAAAAACCCTAAAAATCACAGCAGAAATGTTTGTATTTTTGCAGAAGGTGAACTTGATAGAAGTCCAACCGGAACAGGAGTAAGTGCAAGAGCAGCTATACATTTTTCCAGAAATGAAATAAAAATAGATCAATCAATAACAATTGAAAGTATTCTTGGAACTTGCTTTGACGTAAAAGTTGTTAAAGAAACTAAATTTGGTGGCTTCAACGCAATAATTCCCGAAGTAAGTGGAAATGCTTATATTACTGGCAAAAACACTTTTTATTTCGACCCTGAAGATCCATTAATAAAAGGATTTATTTTCAGATAATTAGCTAAAATGTTAATTTAATCTCAGAGATATTAATGTTAATAAACAAAGAAAATAAATGAAAAAAACGATAAATATCAGCCTGATACTTTGCTTTTTGTTAATCACAGTTTATTCTTTTAGTCAAAACACTGAAGAACTTTTTCTTTTGAAAAAACTTAAATCTATTTCTAAAGATAATATAATTGCATTAGAGCACACTTCGGTTTGCAAAGAAAAGTATCAGATAAAAATCACACAACCATTAGATCATAATAATCTAGATGCAGGAAATTTTACTCAAAGAGTGTTTTTGTCGTTTAATGATTTATCAAAACCTGTTGTTTTTATCACAGAGGGATATTCAGCATCTTATGCGAAAAACCCGGCTTATCAAAATGAACTGACTAATATTATTGATGCAAATGAAATTTGTGTTGAACACAGATTTTTCGGAGAATCAGTACCTGATTCGCTCGACTGGCAATATTTAACAGTAGAACAAGCAGCAAATGATCATCACAATGTTATTGAACTGCTAAAAAAAATCTACAAAGGAAAATGGGTAAGTACCGGAATAAGTAAAGGAGGACAAACTTGTATGTATCACAGATATTTCTTCCCGGATGATGTTGATGCAAGCGTTCCTTATGTTGCTCCATTAAATTTTGCTTCAGAAGACCCCAGAGCTTATACTTTTTTGGAAAATGTTGGTGATTCAGCCTGTAGAGCAAAAATTTACAACTATCAGAAAACTATGCTTAAGGGCAAGAAAAAATATCTACCTAAATTTAAAAAACTGGCACATAAAAAAAATCTACACTATTCAATGGGCCTGGAGGCAGCATTTGAATTAACTGTTCTTGAATATCCTTTTGCGTTTTGGCAATGGGGAATTTTTAATTGCAATTCTATTCCTACTGATTTATCAGCAAAAAAAATGATAAATCATCTTGACAAAATTGCCGGAATTGATTGGATTTCTGAAGAAGGAGTTTCCAGACTTCTACCATTTTTTTACCAAGCTATGACTGAGATTGGTTTTTATGGATATGACACAACGAATTTTCCGGGTTTAATAACCGCATTAAAAAAACCTGATTTCTATTTCACTTGCCCTGAGAATACAATATGCACCTTTAATCCTGAGCTAATGAAAAAAGTGGATGCTTTTATCAGGCATGAGGCTCAAAACATGATTTTTATTTATGGCGAAACTGATCCATGGTCATCAACTTCAGTTGACCTTACGGGAAGAAAAAATATGATAAAAATGGTGAAAAAAGGAGGTTCTCACCGAACACGAATCAAAAGTTTTTACGGTGAAGAAAAGGAGAAAATATATAAATCTCTTGAAAAATGGCTGAATTTAAAAATTATCAGATAATCTAAATATTGATAAAAACATTAAATCATGAAAATATCTCTCATCCAAAAAGTTGTAATTTCAATTATATTAGGATTAACAATTTTTAGTAATAATTATGCTTGCACTGATATTGTTGCTGGCAAAAAAGCAACCATAGATGGTTCGGTAATCACATCACATACAGGAGCTGCACCAGAGTGCAGAGTTCATGTTGTACATGGAAAAACTTTTAAGGCAGGTGAAATGGCTCCGGTTTATTTCGGACTTCAGGATGTTGAAAAACCACTTTATGAGTATGGTGAAATTATTGGCTATATTCCTCAGGTTGAAAAAACTTACACCTATTTTCATTCAGGATATTCACACATGAATGAATTTCAACTTGCAATTGGTGAAAGTACAATGAGCCAGAAAAAAGAATTATGTGTTAGCCGGGAAAATGGTAAACAAATAATGACTATTGAGCAAGCTCAGGCATTTGCTTTACAAAGATGCAAAACTGCAAGAGAAGCAATAAAACTAATCACTTTTCTGGTTGACAAATATGGATTCCTGCCTTCATGTGGACCAAATTCAGAAGCATTATGTATTGCCGACCCTAACGAAGCTTGGGTACTTGAAGTATTCAGCATTGGCCCTGACTGGAATCCCGAAAGTGGAAAAGCAGGAGCTATCTGGGCAGCTCAAAGAGTACCTGATGATCATATTGCTATTGTTCCAAACTGGAGTATTATTAAACAGATCGACTTAAGCAAAGCTGATGAGTTTATGGCTTCAGAAAATTATAAACAAGTTGCAATTGATTATGGATGGTATAATCCAAATAGTGGAAACCCATTTATCTGGCAGGAAGTATACTCACCAATTGCAAGAGAATGGGCAATTAGCAGATTTTGGTTATTCCTCGAAACATTCGCTCCAAACTTTGAAAACCTCCCCGACAAAACATCCAAAAGTCCATTTGATGGGAATGTCCCTTACACTCAGTATCTGGAGTCAGTTTCATTCTTTCCTTTTTCAATAAAACCGGAAAAAAAAGTTTCTGTTCAGGATATAATAGCATTTCAAAGATCAGTTTTTAAGGGAACAATTTATGATATGACTCTTGATAAAAACTGGCAAATCCCCGGAAAAGATGGAAAAATGGAAAAGAGCCCTCTGGCAACTCCTTTTCCAACAAAGGAAATGAGAAAATTATTAGATATAACTTATCGCAGAATGGTTTCAAGAGGTGGTTATGGCATGGTATCTCAGCTAAGAAGCTGGTTGCCCGATCCCATCGGTGGTGTTTATTGGTTTTATGTAGACAATCAATATGTTAGCACTTATGTGCCAATTTATGCTGGAGTTCAAAATATTAATGAAATTTATAAAACTTATGACCCTGAAAATTTTAGTGAAAATTCAGCAAGATGGCTTATAGATTTTGTTGATAATTTAATGTATTTGAAATGGCAGGAGGCTGATAAAGATCTCAAAAAATATAGAGATCCTTTAGAAAAAAGTTTTTTTGATCAACAAGCTGAAGTTGAAAAAAAAGCTGTTGAACTTTTTAAAAAGAAACCAAAAAAAGCAAATCAGTTTCTAACTGAATACACAGATAAATGCATGCTAGAAACAATTGAAATGTACAGAAATCTACGCAAAGTATTAATCACAAAATACACTAATAATAAACAAGGTTTATAAATCTTTGATCATGAAAAATCATTTTTTACTGATTATTTCTTTATTGATGATTATTTTAAACTCATGTAATAACATGGACAATGAAATAAAAAAAATAGTAGCTTTTGGAGACTCAACTACATCAGATGAATATATTGTTGAGAATGTTTATTCAAAAAACCTTTCTTTTCTTTTCGCTGATTCTGGTTTAAATATTGAAATTATTAATTCAGGGATTTCCGGTAATACTACTGAAGATGCCCTGCTCCGTTTTAATGAAGATGTTCTTGGGCATGAACCAGATCTGGTAATTATTCAATTTGGAATTAATGATAGTTATGTTGATAATTTTGGAGGAAATACAAAACCTTTTATTCCTATCTCCAGATATCGCGAAAACCTTGAATATTTTATTAATACTCTTAAAGAGAAAAATATCAAGATCATTTTAATGACTCCAAATCCTCTCAGATGGACTGATGAATTAAAATTAATTTGTGGGCATGAACCTTTTAATATTAATGATCCAAAAAGTTTAAATTTCTATGTTGGGAAATTTGCTCAAGTTGTCAGAGATGTCGCCAAAGAACAAGGAATTACTCTCGTAGATATTTATAATATTTTTGAAAATTCAGAATCAAACTATAAAGTTAAGGTTTGTGATCTTCTTTTAGATGGTATTCATCCAAATGAAAAAGCACATAAAATAATTGCTGATAGCCTTTTTAAAACCATCATTGCTTTAAACAAATCAAACACAAAATAAATGGTCGCTAATAATAAAATTGTAATTGAAGTTTGTGCAACATCTCTAGATTCTGCAATTGCAGCAGAACAAGGAGGTGCAAAAAGAATTGAACTTTGCGATAATATTATTGAAGGAGGAACAACCCCAAGTTCTGGGACAATTCTTTTGGCAAGAAAATATCTCAAAATAGATCTTTATATTCTTATTAGACCCAGAGGTGGTGATTTCTTTTATAATGATATTGAATTTGAATTGATGAAAGCAGATATCATAATGGCAAAAAAACTTAAAGCTGATGGTGTAGTGATTGGCATCCTCGACAAAAATGGTTTTGTGGATATGAAAAGAACCGAAGAACTTATTAATCTTGCAAGACCAATGGGAGTTACTTTTCACCGTGCATTTGATATGTGTGCTGATCCATTTAAAGTTCTTGATCAACTTATTGAATTAAAAATCGACAGACTACTTACTTCTGGTCAAAAGAATAAAGCAATTCAGGGAGCTCCATTAATTAACAAGCTGATTACCAAAGCAAATAACAAAATTGAAATAATGCCGGGATCAGGAATAAATGTTGATAATTTTATTGAGTTAGCAAAAAAAACCGGCGCAAAAAATTTCCACCTTTCAGGCAGAAAAAAAGTACACAGTTTAATGAATTACCAAAACAAAAAGGTATTTTTGGATTCTTCAAGTCAAAATGCAGATTTTGAATGGTCGATTACTGATAAAGAAATGATAAAAAAAATCGTTTCAATGATTAATAAAATATAGAGAATAAACAAGTTAATTATGCCAGAAAAGAATAAAAAAACTAAAAAATTAAATCGTAAAGAATACGTTTTATCAATAACAATAATCGGAATATTATTTTTTATCTTCGGATTTGTCACATGGCTAAACGGAATTTTAATTCCTTATTTACAAATTGCATGTGAACTCACAACTTTTCAGGCTTTGTTTGTGACATTTGCTTTTTATATCTCATATACCGTTATGGCTTTGCCTTCTTCATGGGTATTAAAGAAAACCGGTTTTAAAAATGGTATGATGGTAGGATTACTTGTAATGGCTGTTGGAACTCTTTTGTTTATTCCTGCCGCGATGTCTCGTACTTATTTTATGTTTTTAGTAGGTTTATTTATTATGGGAACCGGACTTGCAGTTCTTCAAACAGCATCTAACCCATATATTACTATTATCGGGCCTATAGAATCTGCAGCAAAAAGAATAAGTATAATGGGGATTTGTAATAAAGTTGCCGGAGCAATTGCACCTTTAATTCTTGCATATTTTATTTTGAGTGATGGTGATGTCTTTGTTGAAAGTTTGAAAACAATGTCCGATACAGCAAAAACCGCAGCACTTGATAGTCTTGCTGCAAGAGTAATTATTCCTTACATTGTAATGACTATAATACTTGTTGTTCTTGGTTTGATGATACGTTTTTCTCCATTGCCGGAAATTGATGATGAAGATGAAAAATCGATAGATGAAGCTATATCAGCAAAATCAAATATTTTTCAATTCCCACATTTAATTCTCGGTGTACTTGCTTTGTTTCTTTATGTTGGGGTTGAAGTAATTGCAGGAGACACGATAATACGTTATGGTATCTCACTTGGGATTCCAATAAGTACTGCCAAAATATTCACATCATTAACTCTTGGAGCTATGATAATTGGTTATATACTTGGGATTTTCCTTATTCCAAAATTCATTAGCCAACGGACAGCTTTAATAGCATCTGCAGTATTAGGAATTATCTTTTCTCTTGCCGCAATATATACTCCACCAATGATTTCTGTATCTTTAATTGCATTACTTGGATTAGCTAATGCTTTGGTATGGCCAGCGATTTGGCCACTGGCATTACATAATCTTGGAAGATTTATTAAAACCGGTTCAGCCTTATTGATCATGGCTATTGCCGGAGGAGCTATTCTTCCATTAGCCTGGGGTAAACTAGCGGATATTTATAACTCACAATTTGCATATTGGGTTATGATTCCATGTTATTTATTTATTTTGTTTTTTGCTGTAAAAGGGTACAAATTAAAATCCTGGAAAAAGTAATTTAGATTTGTGATTTTTTTAAATACAAGAAAATAAAAACAATGAAACCAACATTACTAATTTTAGCTGCAGGACTTGGAAGCAGATATGGCGGAATAAAACAAATGGACGGAATTGGCCCCAATGGTGAAACAATTATTGATTACTCTATTTATGATGCAATAAAAGCCGGTTATGGGAAAGTGGTTTTTATTATTAATGAAAAAATAAAAAAGAATTTTATAGAAATATTTGAAAAGAAATTATCCGGTAAAATTAAAACTGAATATGTTGTTCAGAAAATTTCTAATATTCCTGGTGAGTATAAAATTAGCTCAAATAGACAAAAACCATGGGGAACTGCACATGCAGTTCTTATGGCTGATTTAAAAATTAACGAACCCTTTTCTGTTATTAATGCTGATGACTTTTATGGTTATGAATCTTTTAAAAATGTAGCTGATTATTTATCAAACATAGATTCTGTATATTCTAATGAATATTGCATGGCCGGCTATAAATTAAATAAAGTCCTTTCGGAGAATGGAAGTGTATCAAGGGGAGTTTGTAAAGTTGATAAAGATGATTATCTTATTGATATAAAAGAAATAACAAATATTGAAATAGAGAATTCTGAAATTGGTTATATTAGTAAGTTGAATAATTGGAATTCCTTAACGGGAAATGAAATTATTTCAATGAATTTCTGGGGCTTTACACCTGCATTTTTTAATTTCTTGAAACAGGATTTTATAACATTTTTAGAAAAAAATTCAGATAAATCAAACGTGGAATTTTTAATTCCTGAGGTTGTCAATAATCTTACAAAAAATAATCTGGCTTCAACAAAAATGATAAACACAAATGCTGATTGGTTCGGAATTACTTATAAGGAAGACAGACAGTTAGCAGTTAAAAAATTGAAAAAGTTGATTGAGCTTGGAAAATATCCCGAAAGGCTTTATTAAAAATAATTGTAATAATGCAACAACATAAACTGGTAGAAATAATTAATAATTTTTTAATTAATGGAGAATTTGTTAGTTCAAAATCTCATGGCAATGGTCATATAAACGACACATTTTTGATTTCAACAACTTCTGAAAAATATATTTTACAAAAAATAAATCACAAAATATTTAAAAATGTTGATAATCTGAATAAAAATATTATCAAGGCTTTAGAGCATTTCAATAAAAAGCAAAAAGAAAATCCGACAATAAAAAAATTTATAGAACCTGGAATTATTTTTTGTAAAAACGGTGATAATCATTTTAAAGATAAAGAAGGTAATTTTTGGCGATTGATGAATTTTATTCCAGGTAGTACCTCTATCGAGGTAGCTGAAAACCCAGAAACAGCTTTTGAAGCAGCCAAAGCTTTCGGGTATTTTCAAAATAAAATTATCGACCTTAAGCCTGATGATTTTTTTTCGACAATTAAAGATTTTCATAATCTGGAAATGAGGATGAAATCATTTTACAGAGTGCTGGAAAAAAACACAAAAAACCGTAATCAATTTGCGTCAGAGGAAATCAAATTTGTAAAATCTCATGAATACCTCAACAATAAATTAAAAGAATTGCTCGAATCAAATCAGATACCAATCCGTGTAACTCATAACGATACAAAAATCAATAATGTGCTCCTCGATAAAAATACGATGAAAGGAATCAGCGTTATTGATTTGGATACAATTATGCCGGGTACAATTCTTTTTGATTTTGGTGATATGGTCAGAACTTTTACTAGTCCTGCTGAAGAGGACGAAAAAAACTTGTCAAAAGTAATTTTAAGATTAGAAATTTTTAAAGCAATGGCAAAAGGATATTTGTCGCAGCTAAAAGATTCTCTGACTAA
Organism: uncultured Bacteroidales bacterium; assembly: GCA_964404485.1. Lineage (GTDB taxonomy): Bacteria > Bacteroidota > Bacteroidia > Bacteroidales > JAIORY01 > JAIORY01. Next base: position 13,638 of record CAYOKJ010000004.1, read on the forward strand.
AACCGAAATTGATTATTTGGTTTTTGGCGGAAAGCTTATGACTTTTATGATAGGTTTGAGATTTTTAACTGATTTTTTGGATGGAGATGTATATTTTAAAACTAAGAGGGAAAATCATAATCTTGACAGATGCAAAACTCAATTTAAACTTTTGACAGAGATGGAAAATATAGACGATGTTTTGCAAAGAATTATTAAAGAGATATAGAATTAAATCTAAGAAATATTGAAATGATGAAGTAATACCAACTGAACATCCAAATTACCGATATATTTCGTTTCTTTTTTCCTTTTTCTACGTTAAATATTATTTCCGTCCGTACGGATGCAAAGAATATTTGCCTTGACAAAGAAAAAAATATTTCAAAATATTTATCAGCAATTTAGAAATTCAATTGGTATAACCGGATGGATTACTTTCGGTCATTATTCCAAGATTTTATTTTTTATGATTTAAAAAATAAAATCTTGGAAAATAAATTATAATCTGAGAATTTTACCAAATCTTAGCTCGTTTTTCTTCCTCAAGAAAAAGCAAGTTACTTGAGTCAATATCAAATGCTTCATAGAAATATGGCATATTTACAATTGCTCCATTTACACGTGCAATTCCGGGTGAATGAACATCTTCTTTTAGGCGACGCATTAATTCCTGATCTCTTGTATTTACTCTCCACAACTGTGCATATGAAATAAAGAATCTTTGAATTTGAGAAAATCCGTCAATATCTTCAACTTCTTTTCCTGCAAGTGTGTTAATTAAGGCATCATACGAAATATTCAATCCACCCAAATCAGCAATATTTTCACCAAGGGTTAAATTACCATTTACATGAAGAGAATCTAGAACTTTGAAATTGTCGAAATGTTTGGCTAAAATTGCAGTTCTTTCTTTAAAATTTGCAGCATCTTCATCAGTCCACCAATTAGAAAGATTACCTTCTTTATCATATTTTTGACCTTGATCATCAAATCCATGTGTCATCTCATGCCCGATAACAACACCGATAGCGCCATAATTTACTGCATTATCTCCATCAAGAAAAAAGAATGGCGGTTGAAGTATTCCGGCAGGAAAAACAATTTCGTTATACGTCGGAATATAACCTGCATTAACTGTTTGAGGTGGCATAATCCACTCTTCTCTGTCAACCGGCTTACCTATTTTAGCAATATTTCTTTTAAACTCAAAATAATTCGAATTTCTGATGTTTGTAATAAACGAGCCGGGCACAATATTAAGAGAAGAATAATCCCTCCATTGATCGGGATAACCGATTTTTACAGTCATCGCTGCTAGTTTTTCCAGAGCTTTAGCTTTTGTAGCTTTGCTCATCCATTCGGTTTCTCTGATTCGATTTGCTAAAGAAGATCTCAAATTAGCAACTAAATCTTCCATCCTTTCTTTTGCTTCCGGTGGAAAATGTTTTTGGACAAACAATTTTCCAATTGGTTCTCCAAGTGATTCGCTTGTTGCGCTAAGAACTCTTTTCCAACGAGGTTTAATTGTTTTTTGTCCGGATAAAAATGTTCCGTAGAAATTAAAATCAGTATTAACAAATTCAGAGCTTAAATAACTTGCACTTTTGTTAATAAGATTCCATTTTAGATAAGCTTTCCAATCATTAATTGGTACATCAGTCATCATTTTACTTATCTCAATAAAAAATTCTGGTTGACGAACAATAATATCACCGGAATCAGAAACATCAATATTTTTGAAATATTTATCCCAATTATAGTCTTTTGAAATATCTTGAAGCTCAATAAAAGTTTTTTTATTGTATGTTTTTTGAGGATCACGTCTTTCAACTCTTGTCATTGAATGTTTTGCAAGCCTTGTTTCAAGAGTCATTATTGATGATGCATTTCTTAAAGCTTCATCTTTAGCCTCATCTGCAAGCACAAGCATTCTTGAAATATGAGCAACATATTCTGTGCAAATCTCAATTGATCTTTTATCTTTATCGGAATAATACTCCACATCATTTAAACCTAAACCACCCTGGTAAAGATTTGCAATCTCCATTTTACTGTTTTTATCATCAGTTGATGAAAACATATGAAACAATGCCGAAATACCGTATTTGTGAAATTCGGAAATAATATTTTGAACATCTTCAATATTTTGAATTTGATCAATCATTTTTAATTCTTTTTCAATAGCTTTAATGCCAAGCTTCTCGATTGTGCTTGTGTCCATTCCGGAGCTATAAAAATCCCCAATCTTTTGAGAAATAGTACCTACTGCTGAATTTTCTTTTGAAACTTCAAGTACTATATTTTTCAGTATTTCGCGGTTAAGTTCAATTAACTCATTAAAAGAACCATATTGGCTATATTCGTCAGGAATAGTATTTTTTTCTAACCATCCTCCATTAACATATCTGAAAAAATCATCCCCAGGATCTATGTCCTGATTCATATTTTCTAGATTAATTGCTGGTGGTAAAGATTGTTTTTGATTCATACAACTTGTTATTAAAAATGATATTATTATTAAAAAATATAAAACTTTTATTTTCATGAGATTTAAAATTTGATTAATGAATAATCATATAGTTTTACAAAAATCATGCTGGTTTTCTTAATTTACAAAAGGTCAGAAGTCTATGAAAAATGATAAATAGTAAGTAAAAAATGTTCAATAAAAAATGTACATTTAAGAACATTATAAGTACGGTATCGAACACCGTAAGTAAAACTAAAATTCAATTTCAAGATCAAGCTGATCTTTTAAATTTTGAAGTTCAGGGTTTTTCTTCGCCATTTTTTTAAATTTCTCACTATCTGTATATGCGGAATTATCATCTTCTTTTTGTACAAGAATATGTGATAAATTAATACTGTAATTATTAAGTTCTTTTTTTAAAAACCCTTGCAGATTAGTAATATTTAGACTATTGCTAATAATAAGTATATTGTCAACTTTAAATTCAATATTAAAGTTTTCTTTTAAAACGGGATCATACTTTGCTATTGCACTTGAAAAACTTGGATTACTTTCTGCTATTGAGTTTGTAAAATTTTTCCAGGTCTTTATTAATTTTTCCTGAGTAAATATGTCAGTTGGTTTTCCCGCCTCATCTATAGAAATTTTAGCTTCCTGCTTCTCTTGTATTTTTCCGTTTTTTTCCGCTGATTGTTTTATTGATATTGAACCAGGTATCGAATTAATAATCCTTGGTTTTTGAGATTCAGGTGTTTTTTCTTCTTCAGGAATTTCTGCTTCTTTTATTTCTTCTTTTGGGATTTTCGTTTTTATTTCAGCAGGTTTTTTTTCTTCTATAATTGTTTTTGCTTTTGGTGGATGAAAATGACTTTTCTTTTGTTCATCTTTTTTTTCATCAATTAAAAATAATGAACACATTTGCATTAATGCAAGTTCCAGATGAAGCCTTTTATTATTGCTGGTTTTGTAGTTAATATCACAATTATTAACTATTTCAAGAGCTTTTAAAAGAAATTGCATTGAACAATTATCGGACTGTATCTGATAATCATTTTTTAATTCTTCTCCAACTTCCAAAAGTTTAACTGTGCCCGGATCCTTACAAACAAGCAGATTTCTTAAATGAGTTCCCAGTCCCAGAAGAAAATGTTGTCCGTCAAAACCATTGTCAATAATATCGTTTAGTATCAATAAAGAATTACTTATATCATTATTCAAAATTGCTTTCACTGTTTTGAAATAAAATTCAAAATCAAGAATATTAAGATTTTCAATTACTCCCTGATAAGTGATTTGTTTGCCTGAAAAACTAACAATTTGATCAAAAATAGAAAGAGCATCACGTAAAGCACCATCAGCTTTCTGAGCAATAATATGAAGGGCTTTTGGTTCAGCTTCAACACCTTCGCTTTTTGCAATGAATTCTAAATGATTTACAATATCATTGAGAGTAATTCTCTTAAAATCATAAATCTGACATCTTGATAAAATCGTAGGAATTATCTTATGACGCTCTGTTGTAGCAAGAATAAATTTTGCATATTCAGGAGGCTCTTCCAAAGTTTTCAGAAATGCATTAAATGCAGAAGCTGAAAGCATGTGAACCTCATCAATAATGTATATTTTATATTTTCCAACCTGTGGTGGGATGCGTACCTGATCAACAAGATTTCTGATGTCATCAACAGAATTATTCGATGCTGCATCAAGTTCATGAATATTAAAAGATGCTGAATTATTGAAGGAAACGCATGATTCGCATTTGTTGCAAGCTTCAATATTTTCTGAGAGATTTTCGCAGTTTATTGTTTTGGCAAGAATTCTGGCACAAGTAGTTTTTCCGATTCCACGAGGTCCGGTAAACAAAAATGCTTGAGCAAGTTGATTGTTTTGAATTGCATTTTTTAATGTCGAGGTAATTGATTTTTGTCCAACAACTGCATCGAATGTTGCCGGTCGGTATTTTCTTGCTGAAACAATAAAATTCTCCATACTTAGATTTGTGTGGTTTTAAATGAAGTCAAAATTACTAAACTTTTTGATGTAATTGAAAATAAAAATTATGATTTTGAAACGCCTGGATAAGGTTGTCTCTAAAGGGACTTGAATTGATTATATGATTTTTATCAGCAGCAATATCCTGCAATGTTACAACAAGGTAATTCATACGGAATTAATTACTTGCTTTTTTTACTTCTTTGCGTCTTATAATATTTGTGGTATTTTATTTTTTATTTTTTCGGAGAAGAGTCTATTTTTCCACATTTCCACATTTCAATATTCCAATATTCCTCTTATCTTTGCCTACTAATTATTTTAATAATTTTAAGATGGGATTAACAAAAAGTTTATATTTATATTCAAAATATTTTACTTTTTCATTGTTTCGAAAGGAACGAACTTTTGTTTTTAGAGATGCTTCACGATTTTTCTTTTCTTCTTTTCCAAAGAATTTGAATATCAAGCTTGAAAAGGAAAAACCATTTGCCTTGGAAAATGCTGTTAACTGGTTGCTTCAATCACAGGAAATGATGAAAGATCAGGGTTTTGGTTCATATCATATTATTAATAAATGGTCGAGTTCTTATCCTGAAACTTCAGGTTATATTATCCCGACTTTAATAGAGTTTGGCGAAAAAACAAATAATAAAGCTATAATTAAAAAGGCGATTTCTTCAGCTGACTGGCTTGTTGAAATTCAGAAAGAAAGTGGTGGTTGGCAAGGTGGAAGAGTTGAAGATGATAATCCAGAAATTGTTTTTAATACAGGACAAATTATTAGAGGATTATTAGCTGTTTATAAAATCACAAAAGAAAATAAATATTTAGACTCAGTTGTAAGAGCTGCTGATTGGCTGTGTTCGGTGCAATCAAAGGAAGGTTTTTGGAAACAAAATGCTTTAATGAATCGTGAGCGTGTTTATGATTCTTATATGGATGTGCCCCTGATTTTGATTTATTTTTTAACATCTAAGAAAAAATATCTTGAAGTTGCTCAGAAAAATATTGATTGGATTATCAACAAAAAACAAAAATCGAATGGCTGGTTTGAAGATTGTGATAACACAATTAAAAATAATGACAGACCTATACTTCATACAATTTCTTATACTGTTGATGGTTTGCTCGATTCCGGAATAATTCTTTGTGATGATAAAATGATTGAAGCTGCTGTAAAGCCGGCAAAAATTTTATTAGAAAAATTTCAAAAAGATGGAATTTTAAATGGAAGGTTCAACAGTAATTGGGAAGGCTCGGAATATATGTTGTTAACCGGATGTGCTCAGATTTCAATAATTTGGATGAAATTATATAAAATTGGAAAAGGAAAAGAATATCTTGAAGCTGCAAAAAAAATGAATACTATTTTGGTCGCAATTCAAAAAAGAGGTAAAAAAGAATCTCTGGATACAAAAGGTGCACTTTCGGGTTCATTTCCAATTTGGGGTAGGTACGAGCCATTTGCTTTTCCAAATTGGGCTACAAAATATTTTGTCGATTCTTTGATGATGGAAAATAATAGTGAAAAATAATTAGCTTTGACTAATAATAACAAGCACAATATTTTGATTAATAGATTTGGAATTTCTGCTAAGATATTTTCAAATAAGCCTGCATTGGAAGTAAACGGTAAAAGTTTTTATTATTCTGATCTTGATGAAATATCAAATAAAATAGCAAATTGTATTATTGAAAATTCTGAAAAAGAAATTAAAATGGCGGCTGTTTTGGGTCAGAAGAGTTTTGTAACATATTCTGCTGTTCTTGGGATTTTGAAAGCTTCAAAAGCATATGTTCCTTTAAATCCCAGATTTCCTGTTGCCCGAACTTTAAAAATGATACAACTCTCAGGTGTTGATACAATTATTGTTAGCCACGAAAGCCTAGATTATTTGAAAGAAGTTTTGCTTGCGCTTCAAAAGCCTTTAAAAATTATTATTCCAGATATTGAAAATGCTGATGAATTAATTTTAAGTTTTCCGGAGTGTAAGTTTTTATATAAATCGAATATTGAAAAAAGCAATAATCCAATAATTATTTCAACTCCTGAAGATATTGCATATTTGCTTTTTACCTCAGGAAGTACAGGCGAACCCAAAGCTGTTGCAGTTTCTAATTCTAATGTTATTGCATATCTGGATTTTATTTCGGAAAATTATAATCTTACCGAAGATGACAGATTTTCTCAAATCTTTGATCTTACTTTCGATCTAAGTGTTCATGATATGTTTGTTTGCTGGCAAAGTGGTGGATGTCTTATTATTCCTGAAAAAGATTCCTCCTTTTTTATGCCGAAATACATCAAGAACAATGATATTTCAGTTTGGTTTTCGGTGCCTTCACTCGCTGTTATGATGTCAAAGATGAGATTATTGAAGGCTGATTCTTTTACAAAATTAAAATATAGTTTCTTTTGTGGTGAACCTTTTTTACTGGAAACAGCATTGAATTGGCAAAAAGCAGCAAGCAAATCTAAAGTGATAAATCTTTATGGCCCTTCAGAAACCACAATAGCAATAAGTAGTTGCGAGTTGAATAAAGAAAATAATCCTGAAAAAAGCGGAGTGTTTTCTATTGGAAAAGTATTTTCAAATCAGGAGCATTGCATAATAAATAATAATGCTGACGTTTTATTAAATAATAAAATTGGTGAATTATGTTTTAGTGGTTCTCAAGTGATAAATGGCTATTTTAATGACACCGAAAATACAAGCAAATGCTTTATCGAAATTCCCGAAAAGGGGAAGAAACTTTGGTATAAAACCGGTGATTTAATAATTGAAGAAAATGGAAATTTGTTTTATATGGGACGGTCTGACAGCGAAGTAAAAATAAACGGTTTTAGAGTTAATCTTCAGGAAATTGAACATGTTGTGATGAAATTTTCGAATTCTGAATTTGTTGCTTGCGTGAGTTATAGTAAATCAAATGATGGAGTAAATAAACTATTTTCTTTTGTATGCCCGACTAAAGATAAAATTATCAGGGAAACTGAAATAATTAGTTTTTGCAAGGAAAAATTGCCCTGGTATATGATTCCTGAGATGGTATTTATTATTGATGAAATGCCATTAAATGAAAACGGGAAAATTGATAAAAGAGAACTAATTGAAAAGTATTTAAAATGAACGCTGCAGAAATAAAAAACTTTATAATTGAGAATTTGAAAAACAAACTTCAGCAGTTTGATATTAGCCATGGTGAGATTAAAAAAGATTTTGATTTTGTTCAAAGTGGATTACTCGATTCAATGGCTTTTGTTGAAATGATCTCGGAAATGGAACAGCATTTTAATGTTGAAATTGATTTTGAGAAAATTGATAAAGAAGATGCTTTTACTACTTTACGCGGAGTTAATGAATTGTTTTTAAATGCATAAGGAAATGGGAAATTTAAAAATAATACAAATAAAAGATTCGGCAAATGAATTTTTGCCTCAGGTTGAACAACAGTTTGCTGAATTATACAGTTTTATGAAAGACAAAGGATTAAAACTTAATTTGGTTGAAGATGGTGAAAAAAAATGGATGAATTCAATAAAAAAAACCATCGGGAAATTTGTTGCTTTATTTGTTGTCCTTGATGGCAAAAAAGTTGCAGGCTTTGTTTCAGGAATAGTTAAGTTTACACCGGATTATCTCGGAAATCAAAAAGTTGGATTTCTGAGTTATCATTTTGTTGATAAAGAGTATCGGGGAAAAGGAATCGGAAAAAGTCTATTAAAGTCACTTGAAACCTGGTTTAAAGAGAAAAATATTTCTTCAATTGAAGTTCAGGCGAGTTTTATAAATGAGTATTCGAGGAAATATTTTGAAAAAAATGGCTATGAAAATGAGCTGGTTCAGTTAAGAAAGTTTGTTAAAAAATAATCGTGCAAAAAGAATATATTCCATATCAAAAAATTGTTGACCAACTTGATGTTAAAAAAGGCGATACACTTATTCTAGCCTCTAACATCACAAAACTGGCATTTCTTTCACGAAGAAAAGAAAATTCTTTTGATGTAAATCTTTTTATAGATAGTTTTAAGAAAAGATTAGGAAAAGATGGAACTTTAATAATTCCGGCATATAATCATAATTTAAAATCAGGAGGGAAATTTAATGTTAAAAATACAATGCCAATTACTGGCACATTAGCTCTTGTAGCTTTAAAACGCAAGGATTTTAAGCGAACCAAAAATCCACTCCATTCATTTCTGGTTTCGGGAAAATATGCTGATGATTTATGTAAAATGAATAACAAAAGTTCGTTTGGACCTGATTCTCCTTTTGCTTTCTTTTTAGAGAAAAATGCGAAAATGTTATTTGTATCTACAACTGTTACAGACGCATTTACTTTTACGCATTTTGTTGAGGAATCGGAGAAAGTTCATTATCGAAAATATCAAAAACTAAATATCAAAATTACTGATGATAATAATCAGGTTTCTGACGAAGAGTATTTATTTTATAAGAAAAAAACCGGTTGGGATCTTGATTTTAAACCCTTGGAAGAATTATTCAGGGGATCAATTTTAAATGAAAAATCTATCAACGGATTGAAATTTCAATCACTAAATATTAGCAATACTTATGAGATTATTAGAAAAGATATTGCTGAAAATAGGGCAAGAAGTATTGCTTATTTTAGTTTGAAGCTTTTTGTGAAGGATACTGTAAAACAAATATTAGGAAAGTTAAAAATATTTAAAACCACATTTGATAAAATTCAAGATGTTAATAATTTATTGTGATAAAAAAAGTGCAAGACTTGAATACATTTGCAAACTGATTTTTAAAGATGTTTTGGGTGTTGAAATTAGTTTTACAACAGATAAAAATGATTTTTCAAAATCAACTTTTGTAAAAATTAATTATTCTAAAGAAAAAATTTCGCAGGATGAATTATTCTTTTTTAGTGATGAATTTTTGTTTGAAAACAAAATTCGAAAATTTACTCCTGAAGTAATTAAGTTTGAGGATTTGCCTGTTATTTTTCCTAATCAAAATCAAGATTCTGTTTTTCCATTCGATCCATTTGCAATGAGCTTTTATTTTGTCAGCCGGTATGAAGAATATTTTATGGATGACAAAAAGGATAAACATGGTAGAGTTAAGGCTGAAGCTTGCCTGGCTTTTAAAGCCGGCATTCATCATCGTCCTGTTGTTAATATTCTTGCAGATAAAATTAAGCTGTTGATTGAGAATAAAAATCCAACTTTTGTTTTACCAGAAAAGGAATATAAATTTATTCCGACTTATGATATAGATATTGCTTTTGCTCATATTGGAAAAGGATTATTGAGGTCGATTGGTGGTTTTGGAAAGCTTGTAATAAGATTGAAAATCAAGGAATTCTTCGAAAGAATAATGACCCTTGCCGGAATTATTACTGATCCGTACAATAATTTTGATCAGTTGATTGAGCAACAAAAAAAATATAATTTAAAATCATTATTTTTTGTAAACCTTGGTGATTATGGAACTTATGACAAAAATATTTCATACAGAAATAAACGACTTCAGAAACTGTTAAAAAAGCTTTATAATGAGGTAGAGATTGGAATCCATCCATCATATAATTCAAATAAAAATCCTGAAAAAGTTAAAATTGAAAAAGAAAGACTTGAAGTAATATTAAATACAGAAGTTGTAAAAAGCAGGCAACATTTTTTAATATTATCTTTTCCTGAAACATATGAAAATTTAATAAAAATTAGTGTTACAGATGATTATTCAATGGGTTTTGGATCGCAGATGGGATTTAGAGCAGGCATTTGTAATTCGTACAATTTTTATAATTTAATTGAAGATAAAGAAACATCTTTAAGAATTCATCCTTTTGCTTTTATGGATACAATGTTTGAAGAATACTTAAGATTAAATCCAACTCAAATATTTGAATACGTAAAACCTCTTATCGAGGAAACAAAAAAATACAAGGGCGAATTATTTGTCATTTGGCATAATTATTCATTGAGCGATAATAAAGAAAAGTTGCATCTGTATAAAGAAATTATTAAATTAGCCAATGAATAAAAATGATTAATTATTTAACATACAACGAAATTGATAGTAATAAATGGGATGAATGTATCAGGGCTTCCTTTAACGGGAATGTGTATGCATACACCTGGTATCTTGACATTGTCTGTGAAAACTGGGAGGCACTTGTTGAAGATGATTATGAAAGAGTTTTTCCATTAACCACTAGGAAAAAATTTGGAATAAATTATTTGTACCAGCCATTTTTTACACAACAGCTTGGGATATTTTCAAAAAATATTTTAAAAAAAGAAACTGTTGAGAAATTTATAAATTCTATACCTGAGAAATATAAGTTTGCTGAAATTCTTTTAAATACTTTCAATAAAATTGATAAAAGAAAATTTATAGCTACACCTCAGTTAAATCATGAATTAGATCTTATTAGTTCATACAAAATCCTAGAACGGCATTACTCAAAAAACACAAAGCGAAATATTAAAAAAGCTGAAAAGGCAGGTTTAAAAATTATTAAAAATGTTAAACCAGACGAAATTATTGAACTTTTTAGAAATAATCGTGGAAAAACTGTGATGACACTTAAAGAGAGAAATTATACAATTTTAAGTAGGTTAATTTATGCAGCTATCTACAGAGGAATTGCTCAAATTTATGGTGCTTATACTCAAAACAATCAATTGTGTTCGGCTGTAGTGTTTATTGAAGGAAACAAAAAAGCTGTTTTTATTTTTTCAGGAAGCAACTCAGAAGCGAGAGAAAACGGTGCAATGCCTTTTTTAATTGATGCTTTTATTAAAGACAATTCTGATAAACATTTAACTCTTGATTTTGATGGATCAAACGATGAGAATCTTGCACGTTTTTATAAAGGATTTGGTTCGAAAGAGGTGTTTTATTTAAAGTTGGAGTTTAATAAATTATCCGGATTTGCCGGACAAGTTTTAAAAGTATATAAAAAGATGAAAGCTTAAATAACTAAAAGCATTTTTAATTTCTGGTATTTTAAGTGCTTTAAAAAATTGTGTATTTTTGATTTCTTGATAAAATAAGAAGAGTTTGACTTTATTGACAGACTATAAGTTGGGATAATCTTTAAAATAATATTAAAATGATCAAAAACCTTATAATAGAAAATATTCACATTTCTCTCGAATCAATAAGAAGTCATAAGGTCAGAGCAATTCTTACTGTGATGATTATTGCTTTTGGGATAATGGCCCTTGTAGGGATTTTAACTGCAATTGATTCCATAAAAAATTCATTAAATGAGAATTTTGCAATGATGGGTTCAAACACCTTTACTATGCGTAACAAAGAACTCCACGTTCAAATGGGAGGGAGGAGTGGTCGTCCGAAAAATTTTAGGAATATTAATTATGATGAAGCAATGACCTTTAAGGATCGATTTATTTTTCCTGCAGTTGTTTCTGCTTATACCTGGGGTACAGGAATAGCAACATTAAAATATAAATCTGAAAAGACAAATCCGAATATTCAGGTTCTTGGAATTGATAACGAATACCTTGCTACTGCCGGATTAAAAATGGGAAATGGTAGAAATTTTAATAATAATGAAATTTATTATGGAGCGCATGTTGCCATAATTGGAAACGAAATAAAAACAAATTTATTCAAAGAAAATGAAGAACCGCTTGGTAAAATAATTTCGATTGGATCAGGAAAGTACCTTGTTGTTGGTGTTTTAGAAGAAAAAGGTTCGAGTGTTGGTTTTAGTGGTGACAGACGTTGTCTGGTTCCGGTAAATAATGTCAGGCAGTATTTCGGTCGTCCAAACATGAATTTTTCAATTAATGTTATGACAGATAATCCGGAAGATATTGAGTTGGCAATTGATGAAGCAACCGGGGTTTTTAGAATTATCCGTGAAGATCCTTTGGGCGAAGTAAGTAGTTTTGGAATTACAAAGAGTGATACAATTGCCAGTATGTTGATAGATTTGATAAAATATGTTACCCTTGCTGCTACAATTATTGGATTGATTACATTAGTGGGTGCTGCCATCGGACTGATGAATATTATGCTAGTCTCTGTTACCGAACGGACAAGAGAAATTGGAATACGAAAATCTGCGGGAGCTACAAGTCGTACTATTAGAAATCAATTTCTTGTTGAAGCAATTGTTATTGCCCAGATGGGTGGTATTGTTGGAATTATTCTTGGAATTATTGCAGGTAATATTGTTTCTATGATTTCTGGAACTGCATTTATTGTACCCTGGATGTGGGTTTTGCTCGGTGTTGTTTTGTGCTTAATTGTTGCACTTGCATCTGGTATTCTTCCTGCAACAAAAGCTGCTAAACTCGACCCCATCGAATCGTTGAGGTATGAATAAAGAAATTCAGATAATGAATGTTTAAATATCCTTAGATTTATCAAAACTAAAATTACTGAGGAATTTAAATGATTTTAAACTCCTCAGTAAATATTTTTTTTGTATTAAATGTTGTTCTTCTTTATTTTAAGGTACATCATAAATATTGCTTTCGTTTCTGTATCCTGAATTGCTTTCATACCAGTCTGGAAATAAAGCACCATCACTTTGAGCCCAATCAGCAAATTTTAAATAGGTTGCTGTTATTTCTGTTTTTTCGTTAGGATATTCGAACTGAGCCCAAATATTTATAGCCCATGGCAGATTATTAACTGTTTTATAATACCTTCCATTACCAAATTGACTATTATCATCCCATGTTCCAAATATGCTTGTCTCAGCTAAATCAGTTGGACTCTGATTTGGAAGGTGTACTTCGTAGTCTCTGTTTTTATCAATGATTATAAATGGATTAAATGGTGGTATTCCTAATTGAGCTTGTGTCATCGGTGAATTTAGATTTACACTAATGTTAAAAGTATCTGGGCTTACATAAGGTGCTCCAGGGCTTGTATTTACACCTATACCGGATCCAGGATGAGGTAATAGGTTATAAGCATTATCATAAGCTATAATTACAGCTTTGGATTGACCTGCTTCTGTATTATTAGCATTCAGAGTAATAAATCCTTCTTGCAAATTTTGTCCACCTACAGTATTTACTGATGAGGGAGTAGATAATAGTTCAAAACCAAATCCATTTTGGAAATTAGCACCATGAGCTCTTGCAACAAATTCTGCATCTATTTTTACAATTTTATTTTCACCATTTGTAATTTGATTAAAATTGTAGTTAATTACAAGGTCGTTAAAATCATAATCACCTTTTGCTGGCCAGAGGTCTTCATATGCCAGGGTTCCGAAGTCAACTTCGCAAGGGTAGTAATTGTTGAAAGCATAATCTGCATCAGCTGGGTAATCATCAAATAAATCTGGAATATCGTCTCCATCCGTATCAGTTGATGTATAATCTATTAATGGAAGTTCAAGAATCACACATGGTAATGGATCTACAGTTACATAAAAAATGCAATCATTAAAATCGTGATCGCAATTAGATGGATCGCCTCCATTATTGTCTCTTCTAATATCCTCAAAACAAAGTAAAGCTCTGTTTCTTGAAGGATCATTAATAAATACACTATGTTGTTTTAAATTCGGATTTGGTTCGGGATTAAAATCGCGCTCTGAATAATAAAGACCATAGCCTTCAGAAACAGTTCCACTTGATTGTTCCCACCCATTTGCTGCAAGAACCCATCCAATTCCGGTATTTTCAGGAAATGAGCCAATATTTACTTTGTTTCCTGCTTGAAGTCCACCACCACTATTTGAGTAAGAACTATTTGGGAAAATAACAAAAATGGTGTCAATGTCATTAACTGTTGCCGGAGGTGAACCTAAATTATATGTATAAAAACCAAGAACGTTTTTATAACCAGCACCTTCGTGTACAAAAGTAACATATACGTCCCCTTCGCATATAAGTTCAAGATCATGCTGATATGAACTTAAAAGATATTCAGGGTGATGTGCGTTTACGTGCTGCCTTTCTGGTAAGGAATTTGTAATATCTGTCATAAATCCCGAAGTAATTACATCATTTACAGACTCCAGATAATCAGGGACACCCTGACTATTATATGTTCCAAGAAATTCAAATATACTGTTTGTGCTTTTTGTTTGAAGTAGTCCTTTGGATTTATTTGGCGTGAATTGTCCGCCAAAGCTATATTCAGCAACACCATTTATTATGGGCACTTCAATAAAATCAATCAAACCAATATGCTCTGTTGCAAGAATAATATTTTCGCTTGTCGCTGAAACAGGTCTTTTGACTTCAAAGTATCCATTTTCATCAGTTACTCCTTTTACCATTTGACGCCCTCCAAGTTCAGGGAAATCAGTATAAGCTTTAACTATTACTCTTGATATTGCTTTATCCTGATTATCCAGTGCGTAGATTTTTATTGTAATATCCTGTGAAGTTTTCCAGTCAAAATCTGGGTTGACTACTATGTTTTCCATGTTTATATTAACATCATCTGTGTTAATATTGTTATTAAATTTATTACAAGAAGCAATAATTATAATTATGGAAATTAATAAAATGTTTTTCAGTGATTTCATGATTACTTGGTTTTATTATCCAAGTATAAGATTTACAAAATGTGTACCTTAAATGTAAAACGCAAAGAATCAGTATAATAAGATTTGTTAGAATTATCATGTAGTCCCAATATGGGATAAAAATTCTTAATTTGGAACTATCAAGATTTGAGAGTTGTTTTTAATTTTGAGAATTATAATGGCTGTAATTTATCAATTGGTCGTATTGAGTTCCAGGCTCACGATAATAAACTAAAATGTTATAATCGTTTTCAGTTTCAAAATGATTTCCTTCAATGAAACTGATATCAGCTTGCGATTTCCCGTTTTTCTGAAATGCGTATAAATAATTATAATAACCTTGTTTTAAGAAAAGTGAAGCTTCGTAAGCTTTTGTTTCATAATTGTATTTTAAACGGTTATTATCAGAAAGCTGCCAATTAGTTAATGATCCTAAAATATAAAGTTCTCCATCAATTAATGGTACAGGGTAAGGTAAAGTGAAATGTACAAAAGAGTAATCAGCTTCTGTTGGAGTGTTTCCTCTTTCTGAGGTCTTAATAAGTTTTTTACCATTAATATCCTGTAGAGAAATATAAACTTTATATGGTCTTATATTATCAGTATGTAAAAAAACCTGATTGGTATTATTAAAATAATCTATTTTTTTTATCCTTTCGGATTGATATCGTAAATCCTTTATGTCAAAATGCCTGAATTCATTTCCACCATTAAAAACATTTTCCTTATCGTGATTGAATATTATATCGTTTCCTTTTATCATTTGGGCTTTAAGATCATAAATTATATTATCCCATCTTCCGTTTTGTTGAAGAATAACAGTTAATTCACGATATGGATTTGCAATTTCAAAACCATTTTTATGAACAGTAAAATCTATCTCCTGTTTATAATTCATATCAGCAATACTTGTAGCTTTATGAATACTTGCTTCTATCGAAACTTTTTGTTCAACTATCATAAATCGAAATGTAAAAATGACATTTTCATCTTTGTCATCATCATCAAAAACCTTTAGTATATAGTTTCCCGAAATAATGGGTTTTGTATAATCTGACGGGAAAATAGTTTCGTAATGTGTAAATTCTGTATGAGTGTTAAAAGAATATTGATAATCACTGATTTCATCAATGGTAAAACCATCAATATATTTTGATTTTGGAATATCGGAAGTTTTCCAGTTTGCATTACAATGAATAATGGTGTATTTATAATCTTTTACATCTCCTTCCAAATCGTCAAATGAAAGTTTTAGTTTGTCATCTGTGTTTAATCTGAGAACAGCTGCGGACATTTCCCATCCTTCTTTATGAAGTAGAACTGTTTTAATATATTTTTTATAGATATAATTTTCGTTTCTGATAAAATCCTTTTTGTAATAATCATCCTGATCATAATCTGCAATTAAAATTGAGTTTTCAGAATTTGAAAAAAAAATATTTTGATTGGTTTTTCCGAATGAATAATCGTAAATAATCAAAAAAACCAGTAGAATTATTATAAATATGTAGGATTTCTTATTCTGTTTTTTCATTTGTTATTTTTTTGCAAATTTAATTATAAACTGTTGTTAATGTGTGATTATTGTTGAAAAAGAAAAAAGCATATATTTTATGTTATTTCAATATGCTCTAAATTGGAGCTTTTTTTATATTAATAATTGATAAATGTCAATTATTTAAATGATTTTTTGTAAAATTGTACCTTCAAAAAAAATAAAGTTTTTTATTGACAAATTGAACTTATGTCGAAAGAAATAAAAATTAAAAAAGGTTTAAACATAAATTTATTTGGTGAAGCAGAAAAGACAATTTCTGAGTTAAAAGCTAAACAATATGCAATTAAACCTACAGATTTTGTTGGAGTTTTCCCGAAATTATTAGTAAAAGAGGGTGATTTGGTAAAAGCCGGATCACCTGTTTTTTATGATAAACACAGGGAAAATATTAAATTTACTGCACCAGTCAGTGGAAAGATTGCAGGAATCCTTCGCGGAGCAAAAAGAGTTTTGCAAGAAATAATTATTGATGCTGATGAGGAAATATTTTATGAATCCTTTGGAAAAGAAAATCCCGATGATCTGAAGAAAGAAAAAATAATAGAAAAATTATTGAAAAGTGGTATATGGCCTTTCATTCGTCAAAGACCATATTCAATAATTGCAGACCCTGATACCGAACCAAAAGCCATTTTTATTTCAGGTTTTGATACATCTCCTCTCGCTCCTGATTACGATTTTCTAATTCATGGAAAAGGTGAAGAATTTCAAACAGGATTAAATGCAATTGCAAAATTAACATCAGGAAAAGTTCACTTAAATATTAATAACGACCTTCCGGGGTCAAGAGTATTTACAAACTCAAAAAATGTACAGGTAAATAATTTTACCGGACCTCACCCATCTGGTAACGTTGGTACACAGATAAACAAGATTGATCCTATAAACAAAGGTGATATTGTGTGGTATCTTCGTCCGCAGGAAGTTATAACAATAGGTAAATTATTTCTTGAAGGAAAATTTGACGTTTCTAGAGTAATTGCTTTGACTGGCTCTGAAATAAAAAAAACTAGTTATTTTAAAACTTATATTGGAGCTTCAATCGAAGGAATGATTGAAAAAAATCTTGAACAGGAAAATGTAAGGTGTATAAGTGGAAATGTTCTTACCGGAACGAAAATTGAAAAATCAGGTTTTTTGAGTTTCTACGATTATCAGCTTACAGTTATTCCCGAAGGTGACCATTATGACTTTCTTGGATGGATGTTGCCGGGATTAAAAAAACATAGTTTTTACAGGACTTTCATGGCTTGGTTAACTCCAAAGAAAAAATTCAAAGTTCATACAAATCTTAATGGGGGCGAAAGGTCTTTTGTTATGACCGGTCAATTTGAGAGAGTGTTTCCGTTAGATATTTATCCAATGCAATTGTTAAAAGCAATTATTATTGAGGATATTGATGCAATGGAGAATCTTGGAATTTATGAAGTTGATGAAGAAGATTTTGCTCTATGTGAGTACATCAGTACATCAAAAATTAATATACAATCTGTTGTAAGAAATGGTTTGGATATAATTAGAAAGGAAATGAGTTAAAGATTTATGTACTTAAAGTGAAATAAATTTAAGTCATTATTGCTCATTTATTTTTTGTTGTTAAAAGCCAAAGCACTAAATTGAAAAAAATAAATACATGAAATTAATTAGAAACATATTAGATAATATAAAACCTCATGTTGAAAAAGGTGGAAAATTTCATTTTTTCAGATCCACTTTTGACGCTATTGAAACTTTGTTTTTTGTACAAAATCATGTTACTCAAAAAGGAAGTCATATTCGCGATAGTGTGGATATGAAAAGGACAATGATTGTTGTTGTACTTGCTGTAATTCCAGCCTTGCTTTTTGGAATGTGGAATACAGGTAGATTACATTTTTTATCAATAGGTGAAGCAGCTGCTTTTTGGCCAACATTTTGGTATGGATTTTTTAAAATATTACCTATTATTATTGTAACTTATGTTGTAGGACTGACTATTGAAATAATTTTTGCACAAAAAAGAGGGCACGAAGTAAACGAAGGATTTTTTGTTTCTGGTATTTTAATTCCATTAATACTTCCGGCAGATGTTCCATTATGGATGGTAGCTGTTGCAACTGCCTTTGCAGTGATAATTGGAAAAGAAGTTTTTGGTGGATCAGGGATGAATATTATGAATCCTGCTTTGATTGCAAGGGCTTTTCTGTTTTTTGCATACCCGTCAAAAATGTCGGGTGATGTAATATGGGTTAGCGGAATGACGAATAATACAAATATTGTGGATGGATTTTCCGGAGCAACTCCTCTAGGAAATGCCTTGGTTGGAAATCTTGATAAATTACCAAGTCCAATGGATATGTTTCTTGGAATAATACCCGGATCAATTGGTGAGACTTCTGTAGTTGCTATTCTTATTGGTGCGGCAATATTGCTTTATACAGGAGTTGGCAGTTGGAGAATAATGTTCTCGGTTGTTGCCGGTGCGTTAATTATGGGATTTATTTTTAATCTTACAGCAGTAAATGATTATATGGCACTTCCTGCTTGGGAGCACTTGATAATGGGTGGTTTTGCTTTTGGTGCAATTTTTATGGCTACCGATCCGGTTACGGCAACACAAACTAATAAAGGAAAATATATTTACGGATTCTTAATTGGTTTGCTTGCTATACTTATAAGAGTGGTAAATCCGGCATACCCTGAAGGTATGATGCTGGCTATATTATTGATGAATGTTTTTGCTCCTCTTATAGATCATTATGTGGTTGCAGCAAACATTAAGAAAAGATTAAAAAGAATAAAAACAGTATAGAAAAATATAATAATCAAAAATTATAAAACTTATAATTATGTATAGTAATTTCTACATATTCCGGTATGCCAGTATTCTGGTAATATTGGTTGCTGCAATTTTATCTGCTGCAGCGATGTTGCTTAAACCTTATCAGGAACGAAATGTTGCTATTGATAAAATGCAGGGGATATTGAAATCAGCAAATATTGAAGCAGATGCAAGCAATGCAATTCAACTTTATGATAAATATATTACTGATGAAAAAGTAATTAATTCCAAAGGAGAATTAGTAAGTGAGTATATAAACGGTGATTTTGTAAAAGGTGATATACGTGCTTTAGACATTAAAGTTAAAGAAGAACTTTTTAAAAAATCAAAAGGAGAAGAATTTTCCCTTTCGATATTAATTTGTGATATTGATGGCAGAAAAGTAAATATTATTCCAATGTTTGGCAAAGGGTTATGGGGTCCAATTTGGGGAAATATCGCTCTTGACGAAAATTTCAATAAAGTAGTTGGAGTTTATTTCGATCATAAAGGAGAAACTCCTGGCTTAGGTGCTGAAATAAATAAAACCAAATTTATGGATCAATTTGTAGGAAAAAAATTATTCAACGAAAAAGGTGAATTTGTATCAATTGATGTTGTGAAAGGTGGAGTTGATTTGAAACCTAAAAATATGAGAATACATGGTGTTGATGCTATTTCGGGTGGAACAATTACAAGTAATTCTGTTAAAGATATGCTAAAAGACTGTTTAGAAAATTATGTACCTTATTTCAAAAAACAATAAAGTAAATGAGCACAGAAATTAAAGAAAAGGAAGCAATGTTTTCAGTAAAAAACAGAAAATTATTACTGAATCCTCTAAATAAAGAAAATCCAATAACAGTACAAGTATTGGGAATTTGCTCTGCACTTGCTGTTACAGCAAAGTTAGAACCGGCTTTTGTGATGTCATTATCAGTTATGGCAGTTCTTGCAATTGCAAATGTTTTAATCTCATTTATGAGAAACGGCATCCCGCCACGTATCAGAATAATTGTTCAGTTAGTAGTGGTTGCTTCATTGGTAATTCTTGTTGACCAATTACTAAAAGCATTTTTATTTGATGTAAGTAAACAGTTATCAGTTTTTGTAGGTTTGATAATTACAAACTGTATAATTATGGGAAGACTCGAAGCATTTGCTATGGCGAATAAACCCTGGCCTGCTTTCCTCGACGGATTAGGAAACGCCTTTGGATATGCGTGGATACTTCTCGTTGTTGCTTTTTTTAGAGAGCTTTTAGGATCCGGAACTATCTGGGGATACCAAGTAATACCGGAAGATTTTTATTTATTTGGTTATGAAAATAACGGCTTGATGATTTTGCCTCCAATGGCACTGATAGTTGTTGGAATAATTATTTGGGTACAAAGATCGAAAACCAAAGAATTGATAGAAGATAAATAGAATGTTGGATACTTGATACTGAAATTAAAAATTAAGAAACAAAATTAAACAAACATAATCATGCAAGAGATTTTTAACATTTTTGTCAAATCGATATTTATAGATAACATGATATTTGCCTATTTCCTGGGCATGTGCTCCTATCTTGCAGTATCAAAGACAGTAAAAACATCGATGGGTTTGGGTATTGCTGTAATATTTGTGTTAGCAATTACAGTCCCGGTAGATTATTTGTTAAATGAATATGTATTATCAGCGGGAGCTTTAGTTTGGCTTGGACCTGAATTTGCAAATGTAGATTTAAGCTTTTTAAGTTTTATCATGTTTATTGCTATCATTGCTTCTATGGTACAATTAGTTGAAATGATAGTAGAAAAGTTTACTCCTGCTCTTTATAATTCTTTGGGAATTTTTCTTCCATTAATTGCTGTGAATTGTGCAATTCTTGGTGGATCACTTTTTATGCAGGAAAGAGAATATCAATCAATTGGTCAGGCTACTGCTTTCGGACTTGGTTCAGGCGTGGGTTGGCTTCTTGCTATTGTTGGTATAGCAGCCATCAGAGAGAAAATTCGTTATTCAAATATTCCAGCTCCTTTGCGTGGTTTAGGAATAACTTTTATTATTACAGGTTTAATGGGAATTGCATTTATGAGCTTCCTTGGTATTAAATTATAATTTTTAATTAAGAAAGTTTAAATATTTTTAAAATGATATTAAGCATCGGAATGGGTACAGTAATTTTAACAAGTATAATTGTTTTTTTATTAGTAATTATGCTTTTAGTGGCACTTTTACTTTATGCCAGAAAAAAATTAACTCCTCAGGGAGAAGTCGAACTTACAATTAATAAGGATAAAAAATTTATTGTTAATCCGGGTTCAACTATTTTAACAACTTTAGCAAACGAAAAAATCTTTCTTCCATCAGCATGTGGAGGTGGAGGTACTTGTGGAATGTGTAAATGCCAGGTTTTATCCGGCGGTGGCTCAATCCTTCCTACCGAGACAGGTTTTTTTACAAGAAAAGAACAAATGAATAACTGGCGTTTAGGCTGTCAGGTTAAGGTAAAAGAAGATATGGAAATTGCAATTCCAAAGGAAATATTTGGAATTAAGAAGTGGGAATGTGAAGTTGTGTCGAATAAAAATGTCGCTACTTTTATTAAGGAATTTGTTGTTAAATTACCTGAGGGCGAAACAATGGATTTTAGATCCGGTGGTTATGTTCAAATTGATGTTCCAAAATGCGTGGTTGATTATCATGATATTGAAATTGATGAAGATTATAAGGGTGACTGGGATAAGTTTAAAATGTGGGATTTAAAGATGAAGAATCCTGAGCCTATTTTCCGCGCTTATTCTATGGCTAATCATCCTGCCGAAGGAAATATTGTAATGCTGAATATTCGTATTGCAACACCTCCTTTCAATCCAAAGACAAAAGGATTTAAAAAAGTGAATCCAGGAGTATGTTCTTCATATATTTTCTCTCGTAAATCTGGTGATAAGGTTACTGTTTCGGGCCCTTACGGTGAATTCTTTATAAAAGATACTAAAAGAGAAATAATGTTTATCGGTGGTGGTGCAGGAATGGCACCAATGAGATCTCATATTTTTCATCTTTTTAAAACTGAAAAAACAGATAGAAAATCTACTTTTTGGTATGGTGGCCGATCATTACGAGAACTGTTTTATATTGATGAATTTAGAGAAATTGAAAAGAATTTCGATAATTTTACATTTAATATCGGATTATCAGAACCGATTCCCGAAGATAACTGGAATGGTTACAAAGGATTTATTCACCAGGTAATAATTGATAATTATCTAAAGAATCACCCCGAACCTGAAGAGATTGAATATTATCTTTGCGGACCTCCTATGATGAACGATGCCGTTCTCAAAATGCTTGACGATTACGGTGTCCCTGATGAAATGATTATGTTCGATGATTTCGGTGGTTAAATTGTAAATGTAGAAGTCTCCCTTGTGGAGACTTTTTTTCTATATATTATGAGTTTTGTATATGTACTATTTAGAATTTTATTGGTAATCAAATCTGTGGCTTTTTATTTATTTGAGATTAATAATAATGAGCCATTTTTTTATAAATTTGTTTCCATTTATAATTACTAAAATTATCATCATATGTACAAAAAATTTCTTCAGTTTTTCTTTATAATAATTGCAACTAATTATTCTTGCAATCACCCTGAGAAATTGCAAAAAGTTATGTTTGGCGGTGAAACTCAAGGAACATATTATGCCATAACTTATTTTGAAAAAGATGGGGTAAGTTATCAGAACGAAATCGATTCCTTGTTAAATGATTTTGATAACACAGCTTCAATGTGGGTTGAGAATTCAATTTTATCTCGGGTAAACCGAAACGATACTAATGTAAAATTAAATGAGCATTTTATTGATATTTATGAATTAGCAAAACAAGTTTCGGAAAATACAAAGGGTGCTTTCGACATTACGGTTGGTCCCTTAATCAACGCCTGGGGTTTTGGTTTCTCCGAAAGAATAAAAGTTGATAAACATATTGTTGATAGCTTGCTTCCTCTTATTAATTTCAGGGCAGTTTCTTTATCAGATGGAAAAATAATAAAAGATAAACCCGGAATTAATTTTGATTTTAATGCAATTGCACAAGGCTATTCAGTTGATCTTGTTGCCGGATTTTTGCAAACCAAAGGAATTAATAATTTCATTGTTGATATTGGGGGTGAAGTTGTTGCTCATGGGAAAAAACCTGATGGCAGTTTGTGGAGAGTTGGAATAGAAAAACCTACAGAAACAAAAGATAACGAACGAACTTTAAATGCTGTTGTTACAATGGAAAACACATCATTAGCAACCTCAGGAAGTTATAGAAAATATTATGAAGAAGGCGGTATAAGGTATTCTCATACCATAAATCCAAAAACCGGTTATCCTGTCACCCATTCACTTTTAAGCGTTTCTGTTTTAGCAGAAAATGCTAGTATTGCTGATGCCTATGCAACTGCATTTATGGTTATGGGTCTTGAAAAAGCAAAAGTATTTCTTGAAAAAAACAAGGAATTAGAAGCTTATTTTATTTATTTCGAGAAGGATAGACTGAAAACATATTGCACAAAAGGTTTGCAGAAAATTTTGAAAGAAGAAATTTAAAAATATCTATAGGATGAATTTTCTATTAATTGATACACAAATTAAGTAGTTGATGATATTTAAAAATTAGTCAACTGATGGGTTTTTAATAAGCTTAGGATTTATTTTCACAGGAAGAACCACCGTCACCTGCACCACAAGAACATCCAATTTGTTTTCCGGTTTTAGGATTAACTGTACTACATTTTTTTTCAAATTTACCATTTTTTTTGAAAAACATTTTTATTCCAATTGCTGCAAAAGCAATCGCAATTAATACCAAGGTGATAAGCATTATTTTAAGAAACATAATTCAATAATTTTTCAATAAAAACTAAATGCAAAAATATAAAATTTTCGCAATTAATCATATACACATTTTATTATATTTTGCTGTACTAGAAACAAAGCAATGCAAAAATACAAGTTGAGATAATAATTGTTATTTAAGATTTTTATGATATTCCTGTTTGAGTTTTTTGTGATGATATTTATCGTCTTTATCCAATAGTATTTTTTAATAAAAGATCGCAATGATGATTGTTTGTTTTCAACATTATAGACTAGTTATGCTTGCAGTTATGTAAAAAGTTCTAGTTTCTATTTTTTTTATTTGTGAATCTCCTACAGAGATTTTGATTTTCTATGATTTAATTTTCTACAATAATAAATCCCCTACGGGGAAATCTTGTGTTTGTAGATATTAAGAATTATTTGTAATAAGTGTTTAAAATCAATGATTTAATGAGAATATTGTATTTCAAAAATTGTTTTGTCTGTAGGACAAAATATTATTGTAGAAAAAGAATGCAACACTAGAAATACCGCGTAGCGGTTTCATCATTAGATTTGAATTTGTTAAACTGATAAAAAAATTTCTTTGTCTATTGTTAAAACTATATTATTTCTTGAGGATAATTATTTTCAGTAAATCTTTGGCATTCAATAAATTCAATTTTTGTAAGCTTATTTGTACTTTCAATCATCAGCTTATTATCTAATTCTTCGAAATTCAGAGCAAACCAAAGCTGTAGCTATTGATGCATTTAAAGATTCTGCAGTTTGCTTTTGATTTGAAGAAAATGGAGGAATAAATATTCTATTAGTTATCAATTGTGCAATTTTATCAGAGATGCCATTAGATTCGTTACCGATAACAATTATTGCTTTACTAGGGAATTTGCTTTTGTAAAAGTTTTCACCTTCCAAGAAAGTGCCGTAAACAGGAAAATCTTCAGGGATTTCTTTTAAGAATTTTTCAAGATCAGTATAATGTACTTTTACTCTTGCAACCGAGCCCATTGTTGACTGAATAACTTTTGGATTATAAAGGTCGACAGTGTCGTTCGAACAAATAATATTTTTTATCCCAAACCAATCAGCGGTACGTATTATGGTCCCCATATTTCCCGGGTCACGGATTTTATCAAGAACCAAAATCAAATCCTCATAAATTTCGTTTGTGTTAATGGTGCTTTTTTGCATTTTAACGATGGCAAGAACTTCATTTGGTGTTGTTAGTCCACTGATGCTTTTTAATTCTTTTTCGTTGATTTCAGTAATTTCAATGTTTACTGGCAGATTACTTTCATTTTCTTCAATCCAGTTTGCGGTTGCATAAAGTGAAGATATCTCAAAGTTGCTATTTAAAATTTCATCAACAAGTTTTATTCCTTCCACAATAAATTCATTATGTGTTTTTCTGAATTTATTTGATTTTAATGAATTTATATGTTTAATCTGATTTTTTGTTATCATGAGAAATAATCTTGTTTTGTGTTTAGCAAAAATAAGTAATATTTGATTCTTTTTATTATAAATTTAAAATTGCTTGCTTGATTTTTAATCTAGGCTTTTTGACACTGTTTGCTTAGTCAAATCTAAAATTATCATTTGCAAAATCTATTTCACAAAAAAAAGGCTCTGGAAACCAAAGCCTTTTTTTTAAATCTAAATAGAATAATTTATTATTCTCCAAAAACTTCAAATTTTACTTCAGCATGAATGTTTTTGTAAAGTTTAATTTTTGCTGTATAATCACCAAGTTCTTTTATAGAATCACCATCAACGTCAATCATTTTTCTGTTGATTTCGAATTTTTCTTCTTTAAGAGCTTCAGCAATTTGAAGAGCATTTACAGAACCAAAGATTTTTCCAGAAGTACCTGATTTTGCAGCAATTCTAAGTTTAACAACTTCGAGAGCTTTCTTTAGATCTTCAGCTTCTTTTACAAATTTCTCTTCTTTGTGAGTTTTCTGTTTTATTTCTTCAGCACGAATTTTTTTATTTGTTTCAGAAGCAATAATAGCCATTCCTTGGGGTACAAGAAAATTTCTACCGTATCCACCTTTTACGTTTACAAGGTCGTTTTTATATCCTAAATTCGGAATATCTTGTTTTAATATAATTTCCATCTTATTTCCTCCTTATTTTAAAAGATCTGCCACATAAGGCATTAGTGCTAAATGACGTGCTCTCTTAACTGCTTGAGCAACTTTTTTCTGATATTTTGTTGAAGTTCCCATAATACGACGAGGTAAAATTTTACCTTGTTCGTTTACAAATTTCAATAAAAAATTAGCGTCTTTGTAATCAATATATTTTATTCCGCTTTTTTTGAAGCGGCAATATTTTTTCTTTTTTGTATCAACCGCAATGGGCGTTAGATATTTAATATCTGAATTATTTTGTGCCATTTTAAAAATTTTAAATTTAAAAATTTAGTTTTCTTCTGTTTTTTGCTCTTTAGCTTCTTTAGCTAATCTGCGTTTCTTTTCATTGTAAGTAACTGCGTGTTTATCGAGCTTGACAGTGAGAAAGCGAAGTAATCTCTCATCTCTTTTAAACTCGGTTTCGAGTTTTGAGATAAACTGACCATCCACCTTAAATTCAATCAGATAATAAAAGCCAGTTGACTTTTTTTGGATTGGATACGCTAATTTGCGTATGCCCCAATTTTCTTCATGAACTATCTCGGCATTGTTGTCTTTCAGATAATTCTGATACTTTTGTACCGCTTCCTTCATCTGACTTGCAGATAAAACGGGAGTTACAATGAAAACGGTTTCGTACTGATTCATGTTTTTAATTGTTTGTTAATTAATTATTTAATTATTAGTAAAGTCCATCTTTTAAAATGGAGTGCAAAAGTAGGAAAAAATATTTAAAACAAAAATATATTTTTAATTATTTTTAATTACAATTCCTGTTTCTTTATTAAAAAAATGCATATTACTTTTTTTCAGAAAAAGTTTTATCTGTTTACCAATTGAAATTTCGATATCAGGTTTTAGTCGTGATACAATTTCATTATTGTTTAATTTTGTAAATACAAATTTTTCATGTCCAAGTTCTTCCACAAATTGAATTTTACAATTAATGGCTGCATATTCATTTTCAGAAACATTTTCTTCTGTTTTCCAATAAATATTTTCTGAGCGAATACCCATTATAATGGTCTGATTTAAATAATCTTTCAGATGATGTTCCTGTGACAAATTAAATTGAAATGAATTTGAAGTATCCTTAAATATCAAATCGTCATTGTTTCTTACAACATTACCTTCAATAAAATTCATTGTCGGGGTACCGATAAAACCGGCAACAAATATGTTTTGAGGATTGTTATAAAGCTCATTTGGAGTATCTACTTGTTGAATTTTACCTTTATCCATCAAAACAATTCGCTCACCGAGAGTCATAGCTTCAACTTGATCGTGTGTAACATAAACAACGGTTGTTTGCAAGGTTTTGTGCAATTTGGCAATCTCAACTCTCATTTGCCCTCTAAGTTTTGCATCAAGATTACTCAGAGGCTCATCAAATAAAAATACTTGTGGATTTCGAGCAATTGCTCTGCCAATAGCAACTCTTTGATTTTGGCCTCCGGATAATGATTTGGGCTTTCGGTCTAATAGGTTTTCAATTTTAAGAATTTTAGCGACAGCCATTACACGAGAATCAATAATTTTTTTATTTATTTTTTTTATTTTTAAACCAAATGCAAGATTTTGATAAGCTGTCATGTGGGGGTACAAAGCATAGTTTTGAAAAACAATTGAAATATTTCTGTCTTTCGGTGGCAGGTCATTAACTAGTTTGTCGTCAATAAAAAGTTTGCCTTCGGTTATTTCCTCTAAACCGGCAATCATCCTCAAAGTGGTAGATTTTCCACATCCCGAAGGACCAACAAGAACCAGAAATTCTTTATCTTTCACCTCAAGGTTAATACGGTCAACGACTCTTACTTTTTCCTTGCTTTTATATATTTTTGAAACATTTTCAAATTTAATTCCTGCCATAATTATTTTGATTTAAATATTGAATTTTGATTTTGATATATGCGTTATTCTTGTACAAAGGTCTAATTCGCCCGAAGCCAAAATTAAATTATTGCCATTATCAACTACCCCTGTAGTAAAAACCACATTTTTAATGTAAATGTCATCTGATAAGTGTTCTGTTAATATTGGTTTTGAGGTCAGAACCGGGTTTTTTGTATCAAGAAATAGTATTTTCCATGGTTTATTTTTATCCAACAAAGCCCAATAAGTGCGATAAATTCCTATTTCTCCATTTTTTTCAACACCATGAAATAGAACAAACCATCCTTTTGGAGTTAAAATTGGTTGTGCACCACCACCAAGTTTCAAGGAGAAAGATTTACCTTTCCCCGACCGGATTAAAGGTTCGTCTAAAGGCTTCCAATGTAGTGCATCCGGCGATTCAGCAAGATTTATTGAAGGTCCCGGATTAAAATTGCTTTCCGGAGGAGTAGATAAATATGAAATGCCCAATGGTCGTGTTAAAGCATAAAACTTATTATTTATCAGTCCCTCAAATAAAATCATATCCTTGTTTTGATGGTCGAGAATAATACCTTCTAAAAAGTAATCCAGTCCATTTTCGGACGAATACAGAGTAGTACTTTGCCTTTCAGAACTTACTGAACATGTTGTCATTAAATATTTCCCATTAATTAATGATATTCTTGCATCTTCAATTCCATATTCTTGATAGCTTTTGCTTGGTGATATTATTTTATCGTAATGAATTTTAATTATTTCCTTTCCGTCAAAAGTAAGTTCAATAGGGAGTAACCACGAAATTGAAGTCAAGGCATCAACCATCATTGGAAAATATTTTTTAATAGAAAAACTTCTTGGGTCAGACATTTCAACATCATCAATATTGTATCCATCCAGAACATAAGCGTTTGAAGAATCCCACCTGATGCTGTGAACTTTATTATCATAAATAGGAGTTTTTAATGCTTCGGCAATTCTGACCATAATTAAAATGTTGTTATTTGGTAGCCTTGTCATACCCGGATTAAAAGCTCCTAAAACATAAGTAACTGAATTTAAATTTCTTCTTAGTGGCGAATATTTTAAATCAATATCACTGGGTTTTACAATTATTTTGTCAAATGGAAAATTATTTTGCATTTCAATTAGTTTAAATTTTATATAAAGCTACGCCTGTTAAAGGGTTTTGTGGGTATTTATTACACAACTCAGCTAAAATATCTTCGTGCGAAACCGCAAGATTCATAACTGTATCATTTCCTCCATAATAGATAAAAATTGTTCCGTCATTTTTTCGAAAAGCACCACAAGAAAATACGACATTTGGTACATGTACATAATCATTATCATTGACAATACAATCAGCTTTTGACGGAAATAAAATTGGAATATTGGCAACCTTAACAATTTTAGGATTATTAACATTATGAAGAGCTACGCCCAGCACATAAGGGTTTCCATCCATTGTTTTTCTCACACCGTGAAATATATTTATCCATCCGTGTTTTGTTTTTATTGGTGGAGCACCTGGTCCTATTTTATCAGAAAATGAGCTCGGAATTCCGGATTGTTTCATAATTGGATTTGTATCAATTT
Organism: uncultured Bacteroidales bacterium; assembly: GCA_964404485.1. Lineage (GTDB taxonomy): Bacteria > Bacteroidota > Bacteroidia > Bacteroidales > JAIORY01 > JAIORY01. The sequence continues at coordinate 43,429 of CAYOKJ010000004.1, forward strand.
TCCAATTATGATTTTCAATTTTATTACAGAATCCAATTTTTATTTCCGAAAAGATGCCTCCTGTACTATCTTTAGAAACATCGTTTGGTCTAAAAAGAGCAACATAACTATCGTTAATTTTTTCAGGAAATATAACAACATTTCGCATATCAAAATCTGCAATAATGCCGTATCTTATAATTTTTTCAAAATCTTTTGTAACAGCGAGTGAAATCCTAACTTTGTCTTTAATTTTAGCATTATATGCACTATATGTAATGAAATAAGAATCATTGATTTTCGTAATTCTTGGGTCTTCAACACCTCCTGCTTCATTTTCCATTAAGTGCTCAATTTGGGATTTTTTTGAATGAGAATCATTTTCGGAACAAGGTTTAATATAAGGTTCAGATGAAATCTTCCAATTATCGATTCCATTACTACTTATTGCTTTGCCTATTACTGAAATTCCATTGCGTAAATGCGAACGAAAAAGCATTAATATATTTCCTGAAAATTCTGTAATTGCACTATTATGAACTGTTATTGTTTTGAGATTAGGTTCTTTCCAAACTTTGTTGACATCACGACAAGTAAGAATAGGATTGTTCTTATATCGAACAACAGGATTGTTCAAGTTTAGAGCATATTCATCATTATTAATATGTACAGTTCGAATCATTTTCTACATATAAGATTTTAGAGTTTTTACTGCAATTACTGAAGTTTCAATAGCCTGTAGGCTAAGCAAGGCTTCGATTGTTGATTCTGCACCTGAGTTGAAATTTACTTCATTTGTAGAATTTATTCCATCAAAAACATGACCAGAATTAACATTATACATTATCGTATTCGCAACATTATTACCAAAAAACCAACTTCCAAGTTGACCTGCCAAAACTGCATACTTTTCTGATTTAGAAATATTGTAAGCTTCGATAGAAGCCAAAATCATAGGAGAAAAATTATACGCAATTTGAGGGAATTTTTTTTGATTATATGATTTGATTGAATCATTCTCCATTTTAACATAAAATTCATGAAAGAAACCTTGTTCACTACAATAGGAATAAAAATTATCTATTTCTTTAAAGCCATGATTTACAAATCTTTCGATTTTTAATTCGTTGCCTGCTTTTAATAGAGAGTAGGCTTGTGAATTTCCCCATGCATGCCAAACATTTCGCCAGCTTAAAAAAGCATTGTATGGAAACCTATCACCATCACCGATTTGTGCGGAAATCAATACATCTCCCAATTTGTGAATCATATTTTCGATTTTACTATCAGGAAAAATTTTATAATAATTTGTAAGCCCCAACAATATTACACTTATTTGGTCAGCACCATAATCTTTTACCCAATTTGGAATTTCTAATCCTTCAATTTCTATTAATTCATAAGAATTTTTAAACAAAATTTCGATTTTTTGCTCAAGTGAATTAAGTTGAATTTTTGCTTTTTCCTGAATTATATTAAGTTCAACATCATCAATCAAACATAATTCTGATAAAGCCCAAAATGCCCTCCACGACCAAAAATTTGGTACAGCTTCACTATTTTGATGCTTGGTATTTATTGTATTATCAGTAAGCAGAAAATTATAATAGTATCCATTTGGAGCTTGCATATATAAAACAAATTCAGATAGAGTCTTGATTTTTTTTAGAGTTTTTTTTAAAGGATTTGATTTGTATTGTACACAATAAAAAATCAATGCGCGTGCTACATCATCCACACAGGTATAACCTTCATCCTCATCAGAAACCAATTTATAATCCGGTGCATCACAATAAATCCAAATTATTCCTAAAGTATTATTGTCAATTTCAATTTCTTGATAAAGATGTTCAAGATGCTTGGTGCAGATAATAGACTGGCAAGTATTATCAGGACTTTTTGAATTATTACAAGAAAATAATATCAAAATCAAAAATAACGAATAGAATTTATACATAACTTACTTAATGTTTTTTTGTAATTCTTTTAATAATAAATTCAAATCAACTGTTACAAAAGATGTCGCACTATCTGACATAGCATAAGGAATAAAAAGTTTATCACCATAATAAATTAATCCGCAAGTATAAACCACATTAGGGACATAACCTTCACGTTCGCTACTATTGGGACTAATTAAGGGTTTGCTTAATGATGCTAAAACTTTTTCAGGATTATTAATATCAAGTAGAGTGGCACTAAGTACATATTTTCGTAAAGGACCTACTGCATGAGTAAGTAACAACCAACCAAGAAGAGTTTTAATTGGGCTTCCAGCATTACCCAATTGTAACATTTCCCATTCACGTTCAGGCTTTTGAATGACTTTATAATCTTCCCAAAAATAAATATCATCCGAATACATTATTGAAATACAACTGCCTCCTTGCCTACTTAACATTGCAAATTTTCCGTTAATTTTTTCAGGAAAAAGAGCCATACCTTTATCCATAGTTGCTTTTCCATACAAAGAGCGAATACTAAATGTATTGAAATCATTTGTATTAATTAAATGAACATGGATATCTTTGCCATTGTAAGCAGTATAAGTTCCAAAATATGATACTTCATTATCTTCAGAAAATTTTACGAATCTCACATCCTCCATACCTTGTGATTCGGCTTTAGAGACAGGGAAAATTACCTTAGAATTTAAAGGAATATTTTTGTTAAAAGTGACTTCATAATTATTGTCAAAAATATCGCTTATTGCCTTTTCTGTTTCATATAATTTTAGAATTTTCTTTTGTTCAATTTCTGCAATTATACGCTGAACTTCTTTCATAGAAAACGCATCTGGCAAAAACTCAAAAACTTTTGTGTTAATTCGATTGTCATATTTTGCTCTTTTGCTGAGGAATGACTTATTGTAAATATTATCTTCAACTTTTTTTGCTGCCACAACTTTATCGAGTGTCTTATCCAAAAATATTTCTCCATTCTTAGAAATCAACCCTGTTCTAAATGTAATTGAAGAAATGTGACCTTCGCCCGTAGCTCTGAGACTCATAATAAATCGTATCATCTCATCATTAATATTATCTTGATTGGGATGAATAACTATTGATGGATTAAATAATGCGGCTGATTCTATTGAATATTCTTTTGTAAAATATGAACCAATTAAAAGTTTTTGTGATAATGTAAGCTCTCTTGACAACTTTAGATTTTTTGATATTTTTTGATAATGGTCTAAAATAATATTCTTAAAATCATGATGCCTTTTTTCAAAATCCTTAAAGATATTGTTTAATATTTCTTCAATAGCGTTATTATTCAAAGAAGAAATCTTTGAAATAATATCATAAATTCTATCATTATAATTCAAATCCAAAAATAAAGGAAGAACTCTTTTTGGATTTGATTTTATCTTTATTTTTTTTCTTGTTATTTTAACCATATTTTCATAAGTATTTCATTTATCCTTTAATACCTGATGAAGCCATACTTCTGATAAAATGTTTTTGAAAAATTGCATAAGTAATAATTATTGGTAAAGCCAATAAAACTGCTGAAGCCAGTTTAACACCTAATTGGGCTTCTGCTCTTCCACCAACCGCAAATAATGTAACCAATTGTGGCATTGTCATAAGGTTTTCATCGCGAATAACTATCAACGGCCATAAAACATCATTCCATGAATTCATAAACGATATTATTCCAACTGTAATAATTGTAGGAATAATATTTGGCCACAATACCTGAAAAATAATCCTAAGCTCGCTACAGCCATCAACGCGTGCTGCATCAATCAAATCGCGTGGAATACTTTTAAAAGCTTGGCGAAACATAATAATAGCAAAAGCACTATTAAGTGCAGGAATTATTAAGGCTGCAAATGTGTTTACCCATCTGAATTTAACCATTAAAATATAATTGGGGATTAGAGTTATTTGAAAGGGTAAAGTCATAGTAAATATTATAATGAAAAAAAGTAAATCACGACCCTTAAATTCCAATTTAGCAAGAGAATAACCAATCATGGAACCAAATACTAAAACTCCGGATGTTGAACAAAGTGCAACAAATAAACTATTAAATAATGATTTCCAGATTGGGATTTTCTGAAACATCATTAGATAATTTTTAAAGTTAATTTCGCGAGGTACAAAAGAGAATTCGCCAATCAGAGATTCGGGGGTTAAAGACGCAACAATCATCCAATAAAATGGGTAAATAAATGATATCGTTGCGCAAATAAGCAAAATATATAATATGACTTTACTAAGTTTCATTTAATTATTTTTCATTTTCAATTGTATATTTTTGAATTACTACAACAAGCATTATTATCATAGCAAAAAATACTCCCAATGTTGCAGAATATCCCATGTGATAATATTCAAATGCTTGTTTATAAATATATAGCATAGCTGATAATGTGCTGTTTAAAGGACCGCCACCGGTCATTACGTATGGTTCAATAAATAAACTAAATCCACCAATAGTTGATAAGATAGTTACCATAAAAATAGTTGGATTTATAGAAGGCAGGGTTATATACCGAAATTTTTGCCAAGAGCTTGCACCTTCAACATCAGCCGCTTCATAGTACATTTGAGGAACAGTTTGCAATCCTATTAAAAATAAAATTACATAAAGTCCCACATTTTTCCATGTAGCCATTAACGCTATTGAGGTCATTGCCATGTTTTTGTTTGTCAACCAACCTACTTTTCCAGCACCCATGTCCATAAGGATTTTATTTAAAAGACCTGAATCATAAGCAAATAATTGTTGCCATAATATTGTAACAACAACCCCAGATATTACTACCGGCAGAAAAAATGCAGCTCTGAAAAATCCCCGCATCATTATTTTTTTGTTAAGCAAATATGCCAAAACTAGTGCTACAACTATTTGTAAAGGAATATGAACTAATAAAAATATTATTGTGTTGATAATAGCTTTTAGAAATAACCGATCCTGAAAAAGTCTTATAAAATTATCAAAGCCAACATATTCCATTGATGAAATAATATTCCATTTATGAAATGTAAGGACTAATGAAAAAATCACAGGAAATACAATAAACAGAAATAAATGTATTAAGTATGGCGAAACCATTAAATAAGGAAATATTCTTTTTTTGAAACCTTTTTTTTTCATACTACATTTTTTATCCCCAATTTTTAGAAAATTACATTATTTAGAGTTTATCATAAAATTAATATTTTAAAAATCATGGTTTTACTCTAAGTAAAATGTTTACTGCCTTTTCAGCATCATCAATAGCTTTTTCAGGACTTTTTAAATTGTACAAAACGCAGGCTTCGTACTCTTGCGAAATAATATCTAAAACCTCTGTGATTACCTCACAATTGTCAATTCCTTTTACGTACTTTGCTTGTTCTGCAAAAACTTTGAGTTTAGGATTATTTTTAAAAAATTTCTGATACATAACAATTGTGTCAATTCCTTTCCGTCTTGGCAGTTGCTTTGATAGTGCAAGAAATAGTGAATCACCATGATTATCGACCATAGTTTTAATAAATTCAAAAGCCAATTGAGGATTTTTGCAGGTATTAAAAATTACAATGGATTTTGGATCGCAATAAGTGTAAATCGGACCTTTATGATTTTCAGGAACAGGAATATTTGTAAAATTATAATTCAAATTATCCGGTTTAAATTTATCCAGATATTTTATTTCCCATGGACCTGTGAACTTTGAAAATACTTTTTGGCTAATAAACTTGTCCTGTCCAGCTGCCTGCTGATCCTTAGTAAAATAGTCATTTTTATATATTGTTTGCAGAAACCTAAATGCCTGAATGGCATATTCGTTATTAAAGGCAGCTTTATTGTCTGCTAAAAGTGGCATACCATCTGAGGCTGCCACATACAAGGGATAAAAGTTAAATAAACGTTGATACCATACAGTTTTTGTAGAAGTAATTCCCATCCATTGATCAATATAACCATCACCGTTATTATCTTTTTTTATTTGTTTTGCTACTTCAAAAAACTTATTATATGAAAGAGGTTCTTCGTCAATTCCCAACCCTTCCTTAATCGAATTATTATACAAAGTCATTATAGGATTTATTTTCCACGGTATCTGATAAATATGGCCATCGTTTGATGTAACTTCCAGAATAGTTTCTTCATTGCATCGCAAACGTAAAAATTCAATAAAACCATCAAGTGTATCTAAGGGTATAAGAATATTTGCCTTAGCATAAAATTCGACCGAACCTTGCCACATATTAGAATAAATATCAGAAGTGGTTTTTCCGACCACAGCTGCGAGAACAATTTCTTCGCTTGATTGACCTTCAGGAACTGGCTGATAACTAATTTTTTCATTAGGATGTGAAAGATTCCAATTTTTGACTAATATTTTTGAAAATTCAATTTCACTATTATTACTTGATGACCAATAGCTTAAACTATTTCCACTATTTGAATTATTTTGAGTACAACTACCCAAAATAATCAACATAAAAATTATTAAGAAATTAAACTTTGAATTCATCTGTTTTTATTTAATAACAACTAATTTTTTATTTACAAAATTCTTCTCGCTATTTATCCGAATGAAATATATTCCAGATTTAATTCCACTCAAATTTAAAATAAAATTTTCCCCGGCATAATTTTTCCAGTTCCCTATCAGGACATTTCTACCTGAGCTGTTAAATAACTGGTAGGAACAATTTTTTCCAAAATTGTTATCAGCTTCAATAATTACAGCATTAAAAGCAGGGTTGGGGAAAAGATTAATTAAATATTCTGCTTCATTTTCATTAATGCGGTCAACCCCTAACTCGTACATTTCAAGCACATCAGAAGGAGCAATAGCATGGTCAAAAAGATAAACATCATCAAGCCGTCCTTTAAAATAATAATTCTGATCGGGGCGAGATTTTCCTAAAACTAAATCGTATGTTGTAGAATTGATAGACCCTGAAGCAGGAATAAAAGAATCCAATTGTCCGTTGATATATAATTCCATATCAGTACCGGTGTAAATCATTGTAAAAAAGAACCATTTGTCTTGTGAAAGAAGGGTTTTGGAATCCAAATCATAAATACCTTCATTCGTATTTATTGTAAATCTCAATATATCGCTACTAATAGAAACTTTCCATCGTCCCGTCCAATTTCCATGTGATATCGGATAAGCTTCTCTTCCTGCATCGTTTTGAGAATAAATCCAAGCTGATAAAGTTAAAGAATTATTAAAATTGAGCCAATCGGCATTTTCAATATATACTGATGAGCTTTGACCATTAAAATTTGCTGCAAATAGAGGATTGCCTTTAGAATCGGTTTCGTAGCTCAAACTATTGGAAGTAACAATATTATTAAATTGACTATAATCGGTAATATTATTATTAAAAGGTAAATATAAAACCGGTTCTTCCTTAATTAATACGCTTAAATCGCGAACCATTATTTTAATGCTATCTGTGCATTCACCATCAATATCAGAAACGGTACAAACAATTGTATAATTACCATAATTTGATGGTGATGTCCAATTTATTGAATCTCCACTACCTTCAATTGTACCAAAATCTGATGACCATGAATATGAAATTTCATCGCCATTTAGTTCATTAACAAAGCAAAATATTTCAGAAGTTTGATTGATATCAATTTTCCCGGGATGTGCTTGCAAAGATTTTATTTCCGGGATGTATGGAATTCTTTCAACAACAGATAAAATAATACTTGTTGAATCTTCCAAACCACTACCAGAAATAATTTTACATTTTATCGGATAATCTCCGATTTCATAAGGGGCTTTCGCCGAAAGTTTTTCATTTGATATAATCCAGTTATTCTCAAATTCCCAATGATATTCTATAACATCATTATCAATATCTTCGGCACTGCAAAATACAAATATTGAATCTCCGGTTACAACCGGATTTTGAATTGCCTGTAATGCTTTTATCCGTGGAGGTGTGTCAACAACTAATTCACCATTATTAAAATCAATTACAATATTATTGGCCAAAGTTTTTTTACCAACAATTTGAATTACAGCATTATTAGGAACAAGAGTAATAACAACCGAATTGGAAGCGGGAATAGAAATTTGGACTAATCCGCTTACATCATTTTGAATAAAAATATTATTGATAGAATTGTAAATATCACAAATTTGCGAACCAATATTAATAGAAACTACTGTATCTAAATCGTAAGGATTCCACATCAAGTAAGATGGAAATTTTTCCGCATAAAAATCGGTTTTTGTAAGATTAAGTTTCAGAATTGCACTTACATTAGTTGTATCAACAATTCCGCCAAGGTAACCTACATGCGATGAACCATAGAGTGCCAGATTGGTTGGTGACCAACCATTTGCCAGAGCATCACCGGTAGAAAATGGACTCTTCCCATTAAATACTTCTTTCAGAGCTTCGTGACCTATGCAACTAAATGGATCATTTTCGTAAGACCATTCCTCACTATCTTGATGGTCATCAGGTAAAAATCCGGGGTAAAAAAGCCGAGAAGAATTTGCCAGATTCAATATCCATTTTCCCATTGAATTTGCATAATATTCATTGTAATTAACTAAGGGAAGTAATGCAGCTGCTTGTTGAAAGCCATTCATTAAAAAAGCATAATCATTTCCCAAATCGTTGGCTTCGCCAACCAAACCGGAACAATCATAATTTCCCCATTGACCAACAATAGTTCCCCAACCGCGCAGGTCACCGCGATTAAAAACCCAGTTAATCATTTTTTCAACGTCGTAGTTAGTACCAATTTCAGCATTCATACATGCAGCTGTAAATACACCATAAGGTAATTGTATCTCATAAGAAGGGTTTAGTTCAAGACTATTAAGAAATTCCATTGCCCATTCCGCACCTATTAAATATTTACTTTCATTTGTTTTGCGATATGCATTATAAAGTATCCAAGCTATTGCACCAGCAGCTTCCGGCTCATTAACGCCTGATGCAAGAGGTTTCATTTGTTTCATATTCCAAGCCCGATAATTCATATTTGGTATTTGCCAAGGAGTAAGACTCCCCCCCATTACGTCAACAGCTTGAAGCCATCGGTCAGCAACTTTTGTAAATTGGTAATCAAAATCGCCTGTATTAGGATACAAAGCATTTAATTGATAAAAAAAGACATTTGGCATAGTTTCGTACCACCAATCATTTCCGCTACTTGTTACCGGGAAGTTTAAATAAACATTTTCATCTTCTCTTCTATTAAAGAAGTCTTCGGCCATTAGAACCCAGTTTTTTCCGTATTGATTGCTTTTGTTGATACCTGAAATTGTAGCGCCAACAATTGCCGGTATATAGTTTATTCCTTCTGCTGAGGCTCCCAAGTTTTGACCAACATAGGAAACCATTGCAACACCAGGGTGTTCCGGATAATTAATTGCTTGCTGATTTATCCCAACTAGTGGTAAATATTCCCCTGATAAATTTATATTAAAAACCAAAGAATCATATTCATGGGCAAGCTGATTCCAATTACGCATCAAATAGGGCTGGGGAATGTCCGGCATTTGTTCAATTCTCTCAATAATAATTTGTTGTGCAAATAAAATATTTATGCAACACATCAATATAAATATTGAAATTAAGCTTTTAATGTTCATTTTAATTTGTTTATATAACAAACGCCAGATTGTGTCGCAAATAATTATACGTTACTACTATTTCAATTGACTCAATATTAAAAAGGATATCTGAAACAATAATCAATTTGAGAAAATTTTTTTTACCAAAATGTTTCAAACACCCTTTTTACTATTGATAGCGGAATAATTAAATCATTAATTACATGTTATAATTCACAAAATAATAAGTTTATTACAAAAAGTAATTAGCATTTAAATAATTCCCTGTTCTATGCCTTAAGTATTATAAAGGTTTTTCAAGATTGTAAATAGATGTAACTTCTTGACCAGTTAATACTCTGTTATATAATCTAACATCATCAAGTTTTCCTTTGAAATAACCTCCCCAGTTAACATAATAAGGACTTGTGTCATCAGTTGAATAAATATCTGTTGGCAAATCTTGTCCCATGGTTAAATTAATTGGCTCATTGCTAATATTCAATATAGCTGCA
>CAYOKJ010000005.1:0-43223 GCA_964404485.1 uncultured Bacteroidales bacterium
ATCATAACTTTAATTTCATCCCATTGATTGTCGAATAATTTTGCACCAGTATTTTCAATTACTCTGCCTGAAAGAATTGCTCCTATTTCACCGCATTTATCCAAAGGCAAATTATTAACCATACCGTAAAGGAAACCGGAAGCATAAAGATCTCCTGCACCGGTAGTATCAATAGGAGTGACATCAATCACACCGGCTTTGAATACTTTATTTCCTTTTTTTATCATTGAACCTTTTTCGCCAATTTTAACTATGGCAATATCACAAATGTCTCCCAAATGAATTAATGATTCTTCAGGTTCTTTTCCTGTGAATGACTTAGCTTCTTCTTCGTTTGCAAAAACAATATCAACATATTCTTTTACCATTTTATGTAGAAATTCAAGATTATCTTCTACAACATTATAGCTTGCAAGATCAAGAGAGACTATTAAACCGTTTTCTTTTGCAAGATGAAGGGCTTTTTCTAATAATTTATGATTTTGAACAAGATATCCCTCAATATGAAAATAATCATATTTACTGAAATCAAATTTTTCGAGGTCTTCAGCAGCTAATTCAACTGCTGCTCCGAGGAAAGTTCCAAAAGTTCTTTCCGAATCCGGGCTAATCAAAGCAATCGCACAACCCGATTCATTATCACTTAAACTTAGTTCAGGTGTAATTTTACTTTTAATAAGATCATCACGAAAGAAATCACCAAAGTCATCTTTTCCTACTTTTCCGATAAAAGCTGTTTCGATTCCAAGTTTTGCAAGTCCGTGAATAGTATTTGCAGCAGAGCCTCCCGAAGATTGACTCTTTTGAAGATGAGTGGTTCCCTTTGTTATTTTATCAACGGCAGCTTCGTTAACAAGTTGCATGCTTCCTTTTGGAAGATTGAATTTTTCTAAAATGCTGTCATCTTCTAATTTCGTCATAATGTCAACAAGAGCATTACCCATTCCTAATATTTTTGTCATAGTTTTTTAGTGTTATATTATTTCAGTGTTTCAGTGTTATATTGTTTCATTGTTTCATTGTTGAGTCCCCTCCGAAAAGTAATTTTAGCCACAAAGACCCAAAGACTCAAAGAATTCACAAAGTTTATTATATTGATTGTATGTTCTTTGTCCCGAAAATATTCGGGATAGTGTCTTAGTGTCTTAGTGTCTTCGTGGCAATTTTTCTTTTTTTCATTTTTTACTTGGTTGTTGTTTATTGAGTGTTGATTATTTTGTGTTTCAAATGATATTTAATACCCACTATCTTCAACATATAGTGCCACTTAAACAAAAGCATTTTCGCCCGTAATATCAAATCCTGTTATCAGTAAATGAATATCATGTGTGCCTTCGTAAGTAATTACAGATTCCAAGTTCATCAAATGCCTCATAATCGGGAAATCTCCTGTTATTCCCATTGCACCGAGTATTTGTCTTGATTCTCTTGCAATTTCCAAAGCCATATTTACATTGTTTCTTTTAGCCATCGAAATTTGTGCAGCTGTAACCTTATTTTCATCTTTTAATTTTCCCATTCTCCATGTTAAAAGCTGTGCTTTGGTAATTTCGGTTAGCATTTCCGCTAATTTTTTTTGAGTAAGTTGAAATGCTGCAATAGGTTTATTAAATTGTTTTCTTTCTTTTGAATATCTTAAAGCTGTGTCGTAACAATCCATTGCAGCGCCAATAACTCCCCATGCAATTCCGTATCTTGCAGAGTTCAGACACATCAAAGCACCTTTTAATCCTTTTATATTCGGTAATAAATTTTCTTTAGGGATTTTAACATTATCAAAAACTAACTCACCGGTAACAGATGCTCTGAGCGACCATTTTCCTTTTGTTATTGGTGCAGAAAAACCGGACATTCCTTTTTCAACAATCAGACCACGAACAACATCATTTTCATCTTTTGCCCAAACAATGGCTATATCAGCAATTGAAGAATTTGTGATCCACATTTTTGCTCCGTTCAAAAGAAAATAGTCTCCTTTATCTTCGATTTTAGTATCCATATTTCCGGGATCAGAACCATGATTTGGCTCGGTTAAACCGAAACAACCAACCATTTCGCCTGTAGCAAGTTTGGGAAGGTATTTTTGTTTTTGCTCTTCTGAACCAAATTTGAAAATCGGATACATCACAAGAGAAGATTGAACAGAAGCAGTTGACCTGATTGAAGAGTCTCCTCGTTCAAGCTCGGTCATAATAATTCCATAAGAAGTATGATCAAGTCCAGGGCATCCATATTTTTCAGGAATAAATGTACCAAAGAGTCCTAATTCGCCCATTTCCTTTATCAGATGAAGAGGGTATTCGTGTTTTTGACAGGAATCTTCGATTATAGGTAAAACCGATTTATTAACCCAATCACGTACTGATGAACGAATAATTTTATGTTCATCCGAAAATAATTCATCAGTTTGAAAATAATCAGGTGGATTGTATTGTGTTCCCATAATTTTATCTTCTTAAAATTAGAGTGCAAAATTATGAATATTTTGGGGTTCTATTAAGAAATTTAAGTTTTTAAAAGAATTTGCTTGACTAATATTTTTACGTACGATAAAAATAACGTGTGATGAAAATAACGTGCGTAAAACTTGACGTACGAAGAGAGCAAATTTAGGCTGTTACAAAAAACTAAAACCTCTAATCAACAATCAACTTCTTCACCAAAATAAAATTCTCATTATAGAATTTAACAAAATATAATCCTTTTGGAAGATTAGATGAATTGATTTCTTTTTTATAATCGGGTGAATTGCAATTAATGAGATTCTCTGAATAAACTTCTTGTCCACGGGAATTTAATATTTGCATATTCATAGTGTTTTCATTTCCCTTAATAAAAACAGAAAATGAATTATTTGCGGGATTAGGAAATAAATGAATTGATGGTTGGCTACTGATATCTTCAATTCCATAATTACAGTAAATGATATTCAAATTAATTGTGTCGATATCCACACAACCATCTTTCGTTACAAAAACAGTAAAAGGAAGTAATCCTTCACCATAATATTCAGGATCAATAATTGTAATAGAATCTGTACTACCATCTGTCCATAAATAGGTGTCATATCCATCTCCTGCATTAAGTGAATAATAGTATTCAAAACATATACTTGTGTCGTTACCAAGATTAACTGATGGCATTGGATAAACAAACACATCTTTATCTACAAAACTTGTACAACCGATAATCGTATCTGAATACATATAAACCAATGTGTGTTCACCTGCTCCTGCTAATTCTGTATTAAAAATACTGTCTAACACACCTTGCCCTATAAAAATACCTCCAGCAGGATTACCATGTAAAACAATATCACCTTCATTTTCGCAATATGCAAGCAATAAATTTTCAAAATTTATCTCTGTAAGAGGTATAGTTGAAAGGGTAATTGTATCTGAACTCTGGCAACCGAATTCATTAATTATTGTAACATAATATTTTGTTGTGTCTTCAGGAAATACTGTTATTTGAGAAGTTGTATCTCCTGTATTCCAAAGAAATTCTACACCATTTTGAGCTGTAAGGTCAAATGCATAGCTAAAACAAACAGAAGTATCATTACCAAGTGATGGATTGGAATAAGGATAAATTTCAACTTTTACACTATCTTTTTTTGAACATCCTAATTCGTTAGTAACAATAACGGAATAATATGTTGTTGTTTTTGGAGAAATAGATATACTTGGATACGGACTATAGTTGCTCCAAAGATAAGAAATACCGCCGGAAACTGTTAAGGTTATAGTATCGCCAATACAAATTCCGGTATCTGGTGTTATTACAATATCAGGTCCTGGAATAACTGTTATTTCTACGCTATCCCATGCCGAACAACCAATATCATCAAAAACATTAACATAAAACATTGTTGTAGTATCAGGGCAAACATAACTTTCTTGTGTTGAGTCACCATGAGCCCAAATATAATTTTCTCCACCGGTAGCAAATAATGTAATACATTCTCCTTCGCAAATTTGTGCATCTGATCCTGCGTCAGCAATAGGTAAAGGAACTACATTTACGGTAATTGTATCAGTATTTGAACAGCCCAATTCATTTGTAACACTAACAAAAAAATCAGCTGTTTCGGGAGGACAAACATTAATACTTGCTGTTGTATCTCCTGTATTCCACAGATATGAAATACCACCGGAAGCAATTAACTCAATACAATCGTCAACACAAACAGTAGTATCATTATTATTAAAAACAAAAACCAGAGGTAAAACATATACAGTAACACTATCTTCTGCCGAACAATTATTTTCATTCGTTACAGTAACAAAATACATAGTAGTATCAACAGGACTAACTGAAATACTTTGTGTGTTTTCCCCAGTATTCCATAAGTATATTGTTCCACCTGAAGCACTAAGAGTAATAGTATCTCCATTACAAATAGTAGTATCATTTCCTGCTTCTGGAATTGGAAGAGGATTTACATTAATGATGATGGAATCTGTTTCTGAGCATGAATAATCATTTGTAACAGTTAGCCAGTATGTTGTTGTGTCTTGCGGACAAACAAAAATATTTTGTGTTGTATCCCCTATATTCCATAAATAGTTTCCAATTCCTGAGCCAATTATCGTCACACAGTTTTCTACACAAATAGTAGTGTCATTTCCAATATAAACATTAGGTGTTGGATTTGTATAAACAATAACTGTGTCATAAGATTGGCATCCATATTGATTTGATACAATAACTGAATATTCTGAAGTAAATTCGGGACAGACAACAATACTTTGAGTTGTTTGGTTTGTATTCCATAAATATGAAGTTCCTCCGCTAGCTGTTAATGTAATACAATCGTTTGAACAAATAGTAGTATCGTTACCGGCATTAGCAATTGGATAGGGTGAAATTGCCACAAAAACACTATCGCTTGCAGGGCAGCCAATATCATTATAAACAGTAACGTAATAAGTTGTTGTAGAATCAGGACAAACAAAAACACTTTGAGTTGTATCTCCTGTACTCCATAAATAACTTACACCTTCGGTAACTGTTAATATAACACATTCTCCTTCACAAATTGTTGTGTCATTACTCGCGGTAGTAGTGCAATTGCAATAACCTTCGGGAGAAACTGTACCCAGAATAATACAAAGCCTGTCGCGAAAAGCTTCTTTCGCATCACCGGAAGGTATCATTTCAACATAATCCTTTGCAATATCCCAGTCATTTTGTTGTTGAGTTTGTTCAACAATGCTAACATAAGTTTCTGCATTTACCGTATCCGGTATTAATACATATCCATCCCAATTAAGATTAATTAATGAAGTGTCATTTCCTAATCCGTTAAAAGAATGTTCTGTTCCCCCGTCAATAAAAATGGTATCAATTGGCACATTACCACTTACCACAAGCGATAGTGCATAATGTCTAAGATCTGTTGGCATGTTTCCCGAAAAGGAAATAATAAGATCGTTATATACAAGTTGGGAATTAACAGTAACTGAATCCCTGATCATCAAATATTCTAATACTTCTTCGTCAGTTGTCATCCAGATATTATCCTTGCCATTTTTTCCATAAGTAGCTTCTACATAATTCATCTGGGCACGGAAAACAGGAAATGAAAAACCAGAATTACCTGTAATAAAATGAGCAAAAGAAGTACCCCAGTGATGTGCACCATTTGTACTTAAAGCAGCAGCATTATTAACAAGAGTTGAAAAAATGAAATTATTTTCAAGGCAGGTTCTTCCCATCTTCAAAGTATCTTCAAAAAAATAATTAGTAACATCAACGCTTGGAACACCAAAAGAATACCCGCGTAATGCCATTATATAATTTTCCTGAAATGCCACGGGTGTAAAAGTAATATCTCCATTAGGGTTTACTAAAGTTTTAAATTCAGGACCACCTTCTGTTGCCGAAAGCATTTTCAGTTTCATATAACTATGATTGTGTCGTATAGAATAATATTTATCTATTGCAGTAGAAGAAGTAAGTCCGTGATTATATACCGCCCAACCAGCCAGATACATTTCAACTAATTCTGGCCAGGTTACATTCATGCTGGCATAAGAACCATTTGGGTCATGACCATCAACAGCACCATTTTGTTCAAAAGAAAATACAGCTGAACTCATTTTAAATTTAATGTCGTTTCCACAACCATCAGTATAAAATTTCCCGGGATAAGTTACTCCTCCAATAGTACCACCGTTAAGAAATTGAAATGCGTGTGAATAAATATCTTTTTTACCATCATCAAGGTGCATACCGAAAGCAAAATCTTTATTATATTTCAAAGCTGCTTTATCGACAGACCATGTCGTTGGTGGTTGAACAAATCTTACCGTTACGTCGTTTACACCAACTTGTTGTGGTAAAACATTTTTCAACAAAATGAGTAAAAACAAACTTATTAGAAATAATATCTTTATTTTTTGCCTAAGCATAATGATTATTAGTTTTTAATTTTTCTTGAATTATATTCCATCATCAGTGGATACTTTCCAGATCCTTTATTCTTAATTTGGTGTCTGATATTTAACTTATAACCTATTGAAAACTCATGAGTACCGGAAGTATATCCCGTAAACCCATTATTTGAAAATTCGTATGTGTAGTTAAATGTCAACTTATTAATTAATTCACCACCTGCTGATAATCCGATAATACTTCCTTGTCGATACGTTACTCCAAGCCAATATTTATTTTCATATTTTATTAGTGTTGAAATGTCATAATTAAAATTGATATTTTTAATTGACCTGAATACAATAAATGGTTGTAATTGCCATTTTGTTGTAAGATAAATTTGATATGAAGCATATGCAATATATTGACGCTCTATTTCAAAAATATTATTTGCACCTTCAACTTCATAATTACTTCTGTTTACAAAAAGGTTAGGAATAAGTATTCCAACATTTAAGGTGTTTCTACGAAAATTAATTCCGGTACCTGAATTAAAAACAGTGCTTACTAATTTGTTTTTGTCCAGCAATAGAGGATCTTGATTATGCGCAACATTAATTTTTGTTAAGTTTAAAGAGTTTTGAAATACACTTCCCCATAGTCCAAAACTTAGATATGAACTTTTAAAAACTGGCAAAATATATGTATAACTAAATGAAGCATAAATATTTTGAAAAAGATCGGTTTCATCACTAACAATATTTCCACCAAGCCAAACTCTTCTACCTGTAGGAAGATTCAAGTTAATAGAACTGGTTTTTGGTGAACCGGGCATTGCTATCCATTGTTTACGATACCCAATAAATAATTCTGAAGTTTGATTATATCCTGCCATTGCCGGAGATAAAGAATATGGATTTACCAAATATTGATTTGTTATTGGCACTTGTTGACCGAAAGCAAATTCACCTATTAGTAATACAAAAACAAAAATAATAATATTTAAATATCTGTAAATCATAAGTTTTAATAAAGAATACTTATTGAACCTTTTCTTATAGCTTCGTTACTGCATTTTATTACATAATAATAAGTTCCTTCTTGTAAAGGGTTTCCGTTAAAAGTTCCCTGCCAGTCGTTATTATAATTTGAACTTGAAAAAACTTTACTTCCCCATCTGTTAAAAATATTTACTTCACAAGGTCCGATTCTGTAAAGATCAAAAATCTCAAAATTGTCATTATAACCATCCCCATTTGGAGTTATCAAATTCATAATTCCAAAAGTTGTTTTTTCTAACACCTCTACACTGAAAATGTTTGACGTAGAGCACTGTCCTGTTGAAACAGTTACTGTGTAATTTCCCGAGTTTTTTATTGTTAACGGATTTGCCTGAGATCCAAAAGACCAAATCAAATTTTCGAATATTCCGTTAACTGTAACAACAAGACTATCTCCTTCATAAAATATTGTCTGACCGTCCATGTAAAGATTCATGCTTGGCGAGGGATAAACCAAAACACCATAGATTGCTGAATCAGAACATCCCAGAAGTGATGATACAACAAGTTTTACAGGATAAGAACCATTATTTTCATATAAATGTTCAGGACTATTTGAATATGATAAATTAGAACCATCACCAAAATTCCAAATAAAATCCTCAATTTCACCGGATTGAATAGTAGAAAGATTTTCGAAAAAAGTTTTTTCTCCATCACATACATTGTCAAAAGAAAAATTTGCAACAGGATAAGAACCAACCGGAACATGATGATAAACCGCTTGAGCAAACCCGCTATCGGTAACAATCTTTAGACCTACGTTTTTGTTTCCAGGACTTGAGAAAAAATAAATTATAGTATCTCCGCTTGCATCATTAAAAATTGTGTTTCCGTCGAGATCCCATAAAACACTAACAATACTATCGGAGCTTACAGATGTATTAATTAATATTGTTGTATCCCCAAAACAAACTTCGGTAGCTGTAAAATCAGCTGTTTGAGCTTTTATTTCGTGCATCGAAAAAATAATAATTATGAAAACAAGAAATTTCTTCATATATAGATTTCTAAATCAATTATTAAAATTGACATTTTATTTCAAATGTAAAAATAAACTTAATGAATTAAATATTTGTTTTTTTTTGATAGAGTTTTCAACAACAAAAAGTGACAAAGTACAGAAGGCAAAAGCTTGCTTCAATATGAAGATAAATTCTTAAAAAATCCTTAATATTGCAATTAATAACTTAATAAATCAGAGTATGAAAATAAAACCGCATTTAAGTTTCTGGCAAATTTGGAATATGAGTTTTGGATTTTTAGGAATTCAGTTTGGGTTTGCATTACAAAATGCTAATGTCAGCAGAATATTCCAGACATTAGGAGGCGAAGTTGAAAATCTTTCACTTTATTGGCTTGCAGCTCCAATAACTGGTTTGATTGTACAACCGATTATTGGTCATTACAGTGATAAAACATGGGGAAGATTGGGACGAAGACGCCCATATTTTTTAGTTGGTGCTATTCTTGCAACTATTGCGTTATTTATCATGCCAAATTCACCGACTTTGTGGATTGCAATCGGGATGCTTTGGATTATGGATGCTTCGATAAATATTTCGATGGAGCCATTTAGAGCTTTTGTCGGAGATATGCTGCCATCGGAACAACGGACTCAGGGTTTTGCAATGCAGAGTTTTTTTATCGGTACCGGAGCAGTAGTTGCTTCTATGTTACCGTGGATGATGACAAATTTATTAAATATTAGCAATACAGCCCCCGAAGGAATTATTCCTCCTTCAGTTAAATTTTCGTTTTATTTAGGAGGGGCTATTTTTTTACTCGCTGTTTTGTGGACTGTATTTCGCACAAAAGAATATTCGCCCGAAGAACTTGCAAATTTTGACAAAGCAGATAAAATTCTAACGGATAAATCAAAAGAAAAAATAATTTTTGACAATCATAATAAAAAAGAAAAAACTTGTTTGAAAACCGGTTTTATTCTTTTATTAATCGGACTGTTGTTTTCGATTGCTTTGTACCTGATAAATGTTGAAAAAGAAGTTTATATTTTATGCTTCGGTTTAATAATTTTTGGCATTTTTGAAATTGTTGCCGGTTTGATGCAAAGAAATAGTGTAAAATCAAACGGACTGATTGAGATTGTTAATGATTTGAATAATATGCCGGCTACAATGAAGCAATTGGCTGTTGTTCAGTTTTTCTCATGGTTTGCATTATTTGCAATGTGGATTTATACAACACCGGCTGTAACCGAACATATTTATAATACTTTTGATGCATCTTCGGTTGCTTATAATGAAGGTGCCAATTGGGTTGGAGTTTGTTTTGCAGTTTATAACGGATTTGCTGCTGTATTTGCTTTTTTACTTATTTGGTTGGCAAAACTTACAAACAGAAAAATTACTCATTCCATTGCTTTATTTATAGGAGGATTAAGTTTTATTTCTGTTTATTATATTACCAACGAAACAACTTTATTATTTCCTTTTATTGGAATTGGTTTAGCGTGGGCTAGTATTTTGGCAATGCCTTATGCAATACTTACCGGAGCACTTCCGTCAAATAAAATGGGAATTTATATGGGGATTTTTAATTTTTTTATTGTTATTCCTCAAATTGTAGCTGCAAGTATTCTTGGATTTTTAATAAAGGATATCTTTGCTGATAAATCCATATATGCATTGCTAATTGGTGGAATATCATTATTTATAGCTGCCGTAGTTATTTTGTTTGTCAGAGATGATGATTATGTTTCGGCAAAGAAAAAAATTAAAATTTGAAGTTTAGTGTTGTGTAAAAAAAATCCAATATCTTATTTTTTTTCAACAACATTATAATCCATAGTTACAAAAAGATCAGCTGATTGTTTAAGTGATTGTACAACCTGATGTTCGCGTTCGAGTACCTGCATTCGATATTCGTTTTGTGGTTCTTTTCCTCTAACAATCTGAGCTTTTTTTGTTTCATGGTAAGTTAATTCGATAAATATCCGAACATCAACATCTGCTTTTATTGCATATAATCCATCAATAATTAGCATATCAACACCATTGAAATCAGTTGTAAGACTGTCAAGCTGTTCTGTAACCAAATCAACACAAGGCATGGTAGATTTTCTGTTGTTTTTAAAGTCACTAATATTTCTGTTTATAGTTTCCCAATTGTATTCGTTCAGTCCGACTGCCTTTTCAATGCCGTGATTTTTACGCCACTCGGTTCTTTCGAGAGGAAGAATTTTGTAATAATTATCAATATGAATTGGTTTTGCAATAATTCCTTCTTTTTTGAGTAATCGCGCCAAAACATAAGCAAGCTCGGTTTTTCCTGCTCCGGATTCTCCCGAAATAGCAACCAAAAATTTTACTTTACGGTTTTTTAAAACAAAATCAAGAATTTTTTTTGCAGCCTTATGGTGCTTTTCGGTAATTAATAATACGTCTCCGAGCATAGCGATTTAGTTTTTATTTGCTTGTGTTAATCATTTAATCATTTACGCATTTAATCATTTACGCATTTATGTATTTTATTTAAACAACAGTAAAACATTTCATTTCAATAATTAATATTTAATTTCAATCCATTTTCTACACTCAATCTTATGAGTTATATTTCCAATTTCAATTTCAACTTCTTTTTTATCTGAATTAATTTTCATCCTAATCTCATTTCCAGATATTTCACATTCGTAATTATCATCAACAAAATTAAAATTAAATGAAATTTTACGCCAATATTCAGGTAAATTTGGATTTAATTTTATTTTAGAAGTTTTTAAATCCAATCCGGCAAATGACATCATTGCAATTAATATTGTACCTGACATCACACCTGTATGTATTCCTTCACCTGTTGTACCGCCCTGAACGTCAATAAAATCACTTGTAAGAGCATTTTTGTAAAGTTCCCAACTTAGCTTTTTATCGCCGGTTGTATTTGCAAGATGAGCATGAACAACGCTGCTCAACGTTGAACCGTGTGAAGTACGTTGCAAATAATAGTTCAGATTTTTTTGAAGATAATCATCAGGTAATTTATAAGCGAGATTTTTCAGTATTTCATCAATTTCATCTTTTTCGAGAACATAAAAAATCATTAAAGTATCAGCTTGCTTGGCAACTTTGTAATCATCGCAAGACTTTCTTTCTGTTTTTAAGATGCGATCCATTCGATAAATATCATCATATTTCTTTTTATATGTTTCCCAATCGAGCTCTTTCAAATCGAAATACCCATCGTATTGTGCAAAAATTCCATCTTCAGAGATTACAATATTTAATTTTTTCTGAATGTCTTTCCATTTTTCTGTTTCATCTTTTTTAAGATCAATTTTTTGTGATAATTCTTTTACAGATTTTTTATCAAGATTTTCAAATAAATAAAATGCTTTTCTAAAAAGCCATGCAACCATTAGATTTGTGTAAGTATTATCTTTCAGCCCACCTTCTTTTGAGTTTTTATATTTTTCATGAAATTCATCAGGACCCATTACTTTACTTATGGAATATTTTCCGGTTTTTTCATTAAAATTGCATTTGCTTGCCCAGAATCTACAAATTTCAAGAAACATTTCCAGACCTTGCTCTTCAATAAATTTCTTATCTCCGGTGATATTGAAATATTGCCAAATGTTGAAAGCAATTGCAAGAGAAACATGCCTTTGCAGCGAACTGTAATCATTACCCCATTTTCCGGTTAATGGATTTAAATGTAAAATTTGTGTTTCTTCTCTCCCGCTGCTTCCGCTTTGCCATGGGAACATAGCTCCTTCAAAACCATATTCTTTGGCATATTTACGGGCTTCATCAAGCCGCCGAAATCTGTATTGTAAAACTGATTTTGCAGTATCTTTAAAATGAATATCATAAAATGGAAGAATAAATAATTCGTCCCAGAAAATATGACCACGATAAGCTTCACCATGCAAGCCTCTTGCAGGAATTCCTGCATCAATGTTTATATTATGATCAGATGCTGTTATCATTAAATGATAAGCGTGTATTCGCAAAAGTTTTTGTGCGATCCTATCTCCTTCAATTTTAATATCAATCTTTTCCCAAATCTTTTCCCATTTTGTTTTGCTTCTTTTTAATAGCTCTTTGAATGTAAATGTGTTTATAACTTTTTGACGAGCAGAATTTAAAGGGTTTGAAATATTTTTATCCTTTGAAGTGTAGATCGAAACAATTTTTTCGATTTTTAAAGTGTCATCTTTTTGTAAAAAAGTAAGAAATTTTGTTATTGCCTGGGATTTTCGAAATTCACTAGTAAAAACAGCATCAATTTGTTTATTATTTTTACTGATTAAAATTTTCGAAGCTGTTGCAATTTTAATATTTGATTGTGTTGTTTTTACAAACAAATATTGTTTGTTTTTTTCTTCACCGGAGTCAATAACTTTTAAATGCTTTTGATTTAATTGCTTGTATCTTTCAACACCTGAATTAATAATTGCACCATCAATTTCAGTTTTTATGGTAATAAGACCTGAATAATTAATAGGCTGAATACTATATTCTATTGCAGCAAGATGTGGATCATCCATACTGGCAAAACGCCTCGAAATTATTCTTGTAATTTTACCATCTGTATTTTTTATTATCAAAGTTTTTTTCAATAACCCACAGCTAAGATCAAGACTTCTTTTAATGTCAAGAATTTTAACTTTGTTGATGTTAACCCAATCTTTATTATTGATGCTAAAAGTAATTGGCAACCAATTTTGACAATTAACAAAATCTTCATTTTCAATTTCTGTGTCTCCCAATGAGGATTTCAACCGATTAAAAACTCCTGCAATATAAGTACCCGGATAATTGTTTTTTGAAGCTTTGCATTCTTCAAGAGCTCCACGTGTTCCAAAATACCCATTCCCGATTGTTAGTAAAGATTCTCTTGATTTTTCTTTTTTAGGATTGTAATCGAAGTAATTTATTTCCCAATTATTTTTTTCAAGCCCTGATTGGAACCATTCTTTTATACCTTTCAAACCAATTTTATCAATATCTGTAACAACAATATCAGCTCCGTTTTTCTTTAATTCTTTTTCATTTTTTTCTCGGGCAATTCCCAGCACGAGCCCAAAATTACCTTTTGCGCCTGCCTGAACTCCGGAAACAGCATCTTCTACAATAACTGCTCTATCATAGGTAACACCAAGATTGTCAGCAGCAGTTGTAAAAATATCAGGTTCTGGTTTACCATGCAACCCAAGCTCGGCAGACACAAGACCGTCAACACGAGTTTCCATAAGATCTAATAACCCGGCAGATTCAAGAACTACTTTACAATTTTTACTTGATGAAGCAACTCCTACTTTAATACCCATGTTTTTTAATTCATGAATAAGCTCAACTGTTGAAGGATAAACCTCCACTCCATCATGTTTTAGTATTTCGTTAAATGCAATATTTTTTCTGTTACCGATTCCGCAAATAGTTTCTTTTTCTGTACCATCTTCCGGATCACCGAAAGGAAGTTCTATTCCACGTGATTCGAGAAAAGACTGAACACCTTTATTTCTGGGTTTACCATCAACATAATTTAGATAATCTCTTTCATGAGTAAATTCAAGGAATTCCTCTCCTGTTTTTTCTACTCTTTCTTTCAAAAAATCATCAAACATTTTTTTCCATGCCGAAGAATGTACAAGAGCAGTTTTTGTTATTACTCCGTCAAGATCGAAAATTACTGCATAAAAATTATTTTTAGTCATAAGAAAAGTAGCTTGTTTCTATTTACAAAAATACGAATAAAAATAAAATCCTCCAGATTTTTAAAATTTGGAGGATTTGCTCTTTAATACATTATTTATTTGATTGTTATACTCTAATCCAATAATAAGCAAAACCTGATAAATATAAAGTTTTTTCACGTCTGTTATAATTAAAAGATTGTCCCAGAATATCTCTAACCGGCATTTTAGAAATTGGTAATTTAACAGAAAGTTCTTTTTCAGATAAATTATTTAGTATAAGAATTTTCTCTTTATCGTTAATTCTGTAATAAGCCAACACTTCCGATAAAACATTGCCGTTTTCATCTTTAATGTCCAACCATTTTATTTTGTCTGTTCCAAAGGATGTTTTATTTTTTCGGGTTTTAATTTGTGTGCTTAATTGAGAAAATACTTTTGACGAAAAACTTTTTTTGTTTTTCAATTTACTTTCAAGTTTCTTCCAGTCAATTTTTCCTCTGACAAGAAAACGTGTATCATCTTTTCCCGTCATTTTTATCATCTCTTTATAATAATTTTCATCATTAAATTTACCGAATTCATCACCATAATAAATCACGGGAGTGCCTGGTAAAGTGAGCATGATTGAATAAGCCAGACCAATTTTCTTTTCATCGCGATCGAGCAATTCTGCCAGACGAGCAGAAATTCCTTGTCCCAAACGAAAATCCCATTCAGGTTTATGACAATAATTATCGTGAATATATTTTCGGTCTTCTTTGTTCACATAAACATATTCAAGACTCAACTCATCGTGACAACGTAAAAATGTTAACCATTGAGCAGATTCAGGAATTTCTGGTGTAACTTCCGAACTAAGTGTATATCTTATTGGTTGAGAACTTTGCATAGCCATAGCTTTAAAAATCTGTGGCATAAGCGGGAAATGATATCCGGCATTACATTCATAACCATTACCAAAATATTTAACAACTGTTTTTGGTTTCTGACATGCTTCGGCGAGCAATAATGTGTTTGGTTTGACGAAATCGAGAACAGCTCTGAAAAAACGAATTATTGTATGATTTTTTTCAAGATTTTCGCAGTCTGTCCCTTCTTCTTTCCATAAGTATGGAATTGCATCAGCCCTAAAACCGTCAACACCTTTTTTTAACCAATATAGCATGTTTTGCAACATCTCTAGAAGCACATCCGGATTTCGATAATTTAAATCAGGTTGAAAATTAAAAAACCTGTGAAAATAATATTCATCTCCGTCTTTTTCCCAATTACTTTTTTCTACTCCTTCAAAAATGATTCTTGCCTCTTTATATTTATCTGTATTTTTATTCCAAATATAATAATCACGATAAGGACTATCTGGCGATGTACGAGATTCCTGAAACCAATAATGCTCATCAGAAGTATGATTTAATGCAATATCAAAAATTACATTTATGTTTTTTTCATGAGCTTTTTTTACAAAATCCGTAAATTCAGTTAAGAGATAATCATTTGGATCTTTTAACAATTCCGGGCGTATTTTTCTGTAATCTTTAATGTCGAAGCCGGCATCGCGCATTGGTGAATCAAGTATCGGTAATAACCACAAACAGTTAACTCCAAGATTAACAAGATAATCAAGTTTGGATTCAAGTCCCGAAAAATCATTATTAAAGAGATCAACATAAACGGAATAGATTATGGCATCTTTGTACCATTCCTCTTTTGCAGTTTTGTCTTTAAGATAAGCTTTTGTCTTTTTTAATTCTTTAAAAAAATTAGTGAGTTTATCGAAAGAAGCTCCAGGGTATAGCTCCAACCATGCTCTTTGCATCCTAGTAGTTTCTTGTAAGTTTTTCATCTTTGTTTTTTTTAGTAAAACAAATATACAACAGATATTGAGGTTTTGTGTCATATTAGTATAGAAATTTTCAGTAAATCTAATTTCAGCTTTAAACATGTGTAAATATTGATATTAAAATACAAACATTAAAATAAATTTAGCATGAGTTATTTATAGAATTTTTATAAAACACTGAGGTAATTCAGGTTAACATAGGCTTAGAAAAGCTTAAGTTTGGGGAATGAAGCGCAAATAAATATTATCTTTTCTGAGTTTTCGATTAATCTGAACAGGCTGTTAGATTAATTCAGGATTTTATCGATTAAGTTCATGAATTAATAGGGTTAATATTTATATTGTTTGTAAATTCTTAGTATTTTTATCAATAATTAATAAACAATAAAAATGGATTATTTGATTTCTTTTTTCAAAAATATATATTTAAGGATTATTATACTTTCTATCGTTATTTTATTTTTGAATACAAATAAAAGTGTTGCAAATCTGCCAGATTCAACTTCATCCGCCTGGACCCAAAAAGTTGTTTGGTATCAGATATTTCCTGAGAGGTTCAGGAATGGTGATAAAACTAATGACCCGAAATTATTGGATCAAGAAGGATGCTGGCCTCATGAATTAATTGAACCATGGCAAGTCCATCCCTGGGAATCCGATTGGTACAAACTTCAGCCTTATGAAAAAGAAAATAGAAAAGACCTTTGGTATAATATTACCAGACGAAGATATGGGGGCGATATTCAAGGAATTATTGACAAACTGGATTATTTAAAAGACCTTGGAATAGGTGCAATTTATCTAAATCCCGTTTTTGTTTCCCCCTCTCATCATAAATACGATATTGCATATTATCATCATATTGAACCAACTTTTGGTCCCGATCCAAAAGGCGATAAAATGTTAATCGAAATGGAAACCCCAGGCAATCCGGCAAATTGGCTTTGGACTTCTGCCGATAGATTGGTTTTGAAATTAATAGTTGAGGTTCATAAAAGAGATATGAAAATTATTTTCGATGGTGTTTTTAATCATGTCGGATATAATAATTTTGCTTTCAAGGATGTGATGAAAAATCAACAAGACTCTGATTTTAAGGATTGGTTTACAATAAAATCGTGGGAGGATACTATTGCTGGAACTCATTTTGATTATAAAGGATGGTGGGGAGTAAAAGATATGCCTGAATTACGTGAAGATACAAATGGCATGAATACAAATGCAGAAAAGTATATTTTTGATATAACTCAGAGGTGGATGGATCCGAATAATGATGGCAATCCTTCTGATGGAATTGATGGCTGGCGTTTGGATGTTGCTAATTGCGTTGGTCACACTTTTTGGAAAAAGTGGAGAGAGCTCGTTAAATTTATAAATCCCGATTCCTATCTTACTGCTGAAGTAATTGATTCTCCCGAAAAATTAATTCCTTACCTGAAAGGTGATGAATTTGATGCAGTGATGAATTACAATTTTGCTTTTTATTGTAGTAGCTTTTTTATCACTGAAAGAGGTGGTGTTTCTGTTTCTCATTTCGATTATTTGTTAAGTGATTTGCGAGCAGAATTCCCCGCAAAAATAAATCTACAAATGCAAAATCTAATTGGTAGTCACGATACCGACAGACCCTCTTCAAGAATTGTAAACCGTGGTCTTATCAATTATCTTGATAAAAATGAATTTTTCAACAAATCAAGTGCACGTAATCAGAAATATAAAAATCGTAAGCCAAATAAGAAAGAATATGAAATATTGAAATTAATGTCAATTTTTCAGATGACATATCCGGGAGCTCCAATGATTTATTATGGTGATGAGGTTGGAATGTGGGGTGCAAATGATCCTTCTTGTCGAAAACCAATGTTGTGGGAAGATATAGTTTATGATGATGAAAAATATTTACCCAAAAATCTAAAAAGAGAAAAAACTGACAAAGTTGAAGTAAACAAGAATCTGTTAAATCATTACAAAAAAATAATTAACATCAGAAATTCAAACCCTGAGCTTCAATCAGGCAATTTTAAAGTTTTGTTAATTAATGATAGCAATAAAATGTATGCTTTTTCAAGAACATTGAATGACGAATCAACAATTGTAATTATCAATAATGATGTTATAAACCATAATGTTGAACTAAATATTGGAGCAAAAGAATCAGCAAAAGATATTTTAAATGATACTTATTTAAATATTGAAAATGAATCAATAAGGGTTCTTATAAAAGAAAAATGGGCAGCAATTATTAAGCTTGAAAATAAAGACAAATTTGATAATCAATAATTAATGAAATAAATAAAACGTTTTTTAATAAATAATTTTATGATGAAAAAAGCATTCTTTAGTTCAAGAATAGTCTTACTTGCAATTTTATTTTTTTTTCTAAATTTTTCTTTTGCCGGAAATTCAGATTTGAAAAAAGTTGAACCTCCTTTTTGGTGGGTAGGAATGGAAGTTCAGGAATTACAACTTCTGGTTTATGGAAATAATATTTCAGGAAAATCTGTCGAAATAAATTATCAGGGAGTCGAGCTTATCGAAGTTGTTAA
Source organism: uncultured Bacteroidales bacterium (assembly GCA_964404485.1). Taxonomy (GTDB): domain Bacteria; phylum Bacteroidota; class Bacteroidia; order Bacteroidales; family JAIORY01; genus JAIORY01. Next base: position 18,487 of record CAYOKJ010000005.1, read on the forward strand.
AACCGAAAATCCTAATTATTTGTTTCTAAATCTTGTTATTACTGAAAAAGTCAAAGCAGGTATATTTCAAATAAAATTTAAGAATAATAATAAAATAGTTCACAGTTACGATTATGAGTTAAAAGAAAGAAAAGCAGGCTCAAAAGAAAGAAAAGGATTTAATAGCTCTGATGCAATTTATTTGATTATGCCTGATAGATTTTCAAATGGAAATCCAGAGAATGATAATATGCCGGGAATGATTGAAAAGGCTAATCGTGATGACCCAAACGGAAGACACGGTGGAGACATTAAAGGTATTACTAACCAAATTGATTATTTTAAAGAATTAGGAATAACAACCCTTTGGTTAAATCCTGTTCTGGAAAATAATATGCCAAAATATTCTTATCACGGTTATGCCATAACAGATTTTTATAAAGTTGACTCTCGTTTTGGGACTAATGAAGATTATAAGAATCTTATTGACGATTGTCATAAAAAAGGACTAAAAATGATTATGGATATGGTTTTTAATCATTGTGGCAGTTATCATTGGTGGATGAAAGATTTACCCCAAAAAGACTGGGTTCATCAGTTTACTGAATTTACCAGATCAAATTACCGTGCAGGAACTGTTGCTGATCCCCATGCATCGCAATATGATAAAACAAAAATGCTTAGTGGTTGGTTCGACACTTCAATGCCCGACTTAAATCAAAAAAACAAACTCCTTGCAAATTATCTTATTCAAAACAGCATTTGGTGGATTGAGTGTTTTGATCTTGACGGAATTAGAATGGATACATATCCTTACTCATATAAAGAGTTTATGGCAGATTGGATGAACAGAATAAATATTGAATATCCAAATTTTAATGTTGTAGGAGAATCTTGGTTATCGTCTGCATCTGCAGTTGCTTACTGGCAGAAAAATGCAAATAATCGAGATAACTATAAATCTCATCTTCCAAGCGTTTTTGATTTTCCTTTGATGTTTGCTATTGGTGATGCATTTAACGAAAACAACACTTGGGATAAAGGAATTGTAAGATTGTATGATGCTCTTGGTCAAGATTTTCTTTACGGAAATCCAAATAACCTTGTGGTTTTTGCAGATAATCATGATACTGAAAGATTCTTTTCAAAAATTGTAGAAAATTATAATGATTTTAAAAATGCAATGACTTTTCTTTTAACAACAAGAGGAATTCCTTTAATTTATTACGGAACCGAAATTTTGATGACAGGCCACGAGAACCGTGGACATGGCGATATTCGTAAAGATTTTCCCGGTGGCTGGAAGGTTGATAAAAAAAATGCTTTTACAAAAGAAGGCAGAAATCATAAACAAAATGATGCATTCAACTTTATAAAAAACTTATTGAATTACAGAAAAAATAACAAGGCTGTTCAAACCGGTAAACTTGTTCATTTTATTCCCGAAAACGGTGTTTATGTTTATTTTAGATATAATGATGAAAATACTGTAATGGTAATCATCAGCAATAATGATAAATTGATAAAACTGGAAACTGAAAACTATTTAGAAATTCTGAAAAACTACAGCACAGGAACAAATATTCTTAACGGTCAAAAAATTGATGATCTGGAAAATATTAATATTGCTCCTAAGAGTTCAATGGTTGTTGAATTAAAATAAAAACTTAAATTAATTTAACATAATGTACAAAACAAAAAATAAAATGAAAAAAGCAACTTATTTACTACTTATAATTTTACTTGCCGGATGTACTTCCCTGCAAATAGAAACACACCAATCAAAGGATGTTGTCGGCTTAGCAAGTCCGGTGCAATTAAACAACGACAAAACAATAATTTTACTTGAGGATTATTTTATGGATGTTTCAATAATAGACTCTGTAAAACTAAATGGGGAACGTATTTCCATTTCTGAGACCAACAAAAAAATAATTATCAACCCTAAAGAATCTTTTCCGAAACTAATGGTACTGGAAGTATTTATTAATGGAATTCCTTATCATATACTTTGTAAAAAATCTGAAAAAATTAATAAAACAATAAGTTTTAATCCCGAAGGGAAAAATTACAAAAGTGTCCAAATTGCCGGCGAAATGAACGGGTGGAATCCTGCTACCGGAAACCTTGAATTTAAAGATGGCATCTGGAAAATCTCAAAATACCATACTCCCGGAAAATATCAGTATAGGCTTGTGCTTGACGGTAAATGGATGTGTGATCCCACTAACAAGGATTCTATTAACAATAATTCCGGAGGATATAATTCTTTTTTCACTGTTGGCAAAGATGTGAGCAATTTCGTGCCAAAATTATTTACTAAAGAATTTGAAGAAAATGAAGTGGAATTAGGCTTTGAAAATGAAGTTTCTAAGGTTTTTGTTTTTTGGCAAAATTACAGATTGCCAGATAAATTTATAGAATTTGAAGACAATGAAATTGAAATATCTATTCCTAAAAATGCAAAAGATTTAAAACGATCATATTTACGGGTTTTTGCATTTAATAAGTTTGGGGTCTCAAATGATATTTTGGTTCCACTCAACAAGGGAAAAGTGATTATAAAAATAAAAGAACTTTCGCGACAAGATCCTCAAACATTAATTCTTTATAATGCTTTTGTTGATAGATTTTTTGACGGGAAAAAAGAAAACAACAAGCCGGTAAATGATCCTGAAATTCTTCCAAAAGCAAATTATATGGGTGGCGATATCGTTGGAATAACAAAAAAGATTAAAGAAGGATATTTTACAGATCTCGGAATAAATACAATCTGGGTGTCTCCGGTTGTTCAAAATCCAAAAGGAGCATATGGTTTGTGGTTAACACCAAAATCTAAGTTTTCCGGCTATCACGGTTATTGGCCTATTTCGTTTTCAAAAATCGACTCCCGTTTTGGAACTGCTGATGAATTCAAAGAGCTGGTTAAAGAAGCCCACCAGAAAAACATGAATGTTTTACTAGATTTTGTTTCAAATCATATTCACAAAAATCATCCATATTATAAAGCTCATCCAGTTTGTGCAACAAACTTATATTTACCTGACGGAACTTTAAATACAGAAAAATGGGATGAACACAGATTAACAACATGGTTCGATACCTTTCTCCCGACACTAAATCTTGAAAAACCGGAAATCGTTGAAATGCTGACTGACTCAGCTGTTTTCTGGATTAAAGAATACAATCTGGATGGTTTTCGACATGATGCCACAAAACATGTTCCCGAGCTTTTCTGGCGTACACTTACAAAAAAATTAAAGCAACAAATTATCATTCCTGAGAATAAATCGCTTTATCAAATCGGAGAAACCTATGGCAGCCCGGAGCTAATTAGCAGTTATGTTAATTCAGGAGAACTGGATGCACAATTCGATTTCAATGTTTATGATAACGCAGTTGCAGTTTTTGCACGAAAAGATGAATCTTTCCATAGACTGAATAATACAATTCTACAAAGTTTTAAATATTATGGCAATCACAATCTTATGGGATACATTACAGGAAATCAAGACAGAGCACGTTTTATTTCTTATGCAGGTGGTGCTTTAAGTTTTGATGAAGACACCAAACTTGCCGGATGGACTAGAAACATTAGCGTTGGAAACCCAAAATCTTATAAACAATTGTCAGCATTAACAGCATTTTTAATGACTATTCCCGGGGTTCCTGTTATTTATTTTGGTGATGAAATTGGTGATCCTGGTGGTAACGACCCTGATAATCGCAGGATGATGAGGTTTGATAACTTGAATGAAAACGAAGAATTAGTGAAATCTATAACAAAAAAACTAATTAACATTCGTAAAAAAAACCTTTCGATAACTTTTGGTGAATTTATTCCACTAATAGTTAATGATAAGGTTTATGCTTACTTAAGAACATATTTTGATGAGATTGTGATTGTAGTATTCTGTAAAGATAAATCCATAAAAAACATTGAAATTAAATTACCCGAGCGTTTTGCTAAAGCAAAACTTAAAGCTAATTTTGGTTCTGATATTAAGTACAAAAATAATGTACTTGATGTTAAAATAGATGATCGGCTTTTTGAGATTATTGAAAACTAAAAAGAAATCCGGAGTAATTTTGATCGTCTATTATATTCTATACTAATTCTTTAATATACAAAATATGAAAAAAACAGAATTTACTAAAAGCAGAAATATTAAAAACATCCTTTTCTTTTCATTGATGGTGTTTTTATTTTCTTGTCAGGATAATGACAAAAAAAATACGGAAAAAATTAATGGATTTACTCATGTAGAATGGAGCAAAGATGCAGTAATTTATGAAGTAAACGTCAGACAGTTTACAGCCGAAGGAACCTTTGCGGCTTTTGAAAAGCATTTGCCGAGATTAAGCGAAATGGGAGTTGATATTTTATGGCTGATGCCAATAAATCCTGTTGGTTTGAAAAACCGGAAAGGAAGTCTTGGAAGCTATTATTCTGTAAAAGATTACAAAGCTGTAAATCCGGAGTATGGCAACATGGATGATTTTAAAAAATTGGTTAACGAAGCGCATAAGTTAGGGATGCATGTTATTTTAGACTGGGTTGCAAACCACACATCCTGGGATAATAAAATGATAGAAGAGCATCCTGAATGGTACACAAAAGACTCACTAGGAAATTTTGTTTCACCATTTGACTGGTCTGATGTTGTAGATTTGAATTATGAAAATGAAGAAATGCAGGAATACATGATCGGAGCTTTAAAATTTTGGATAGAAGAAGCAAATATTGATGGATATCGTTGTGATGTTGCAGGGATGGTTCCTGTTGAATTTTGGGATAAAGCCAGAGCTGAATTAGATAAAATCAAGCCTGTATTTATGCTTGCCGAAGCAGAGGAAGTGAAGCATCATAAAAATGCTTTTGATATGTCTTATGGCTGGGATTTTCATCATATCATGAATGAAATTGCAAAGGGGAATAAAAATGCAAATGATGCAGAAAAATATTTTATTAAGAATGACAAAAATTATCCAGAAGATGCATATCGAATGTATTTTACATCAAATCATGATGAGAACTCCTGGAATGGAACAGAATTTGAACGTATGGGCGATGCTGCCAAAACATTTGCAGTTTTTAGTTTTATGATTCCGGGAATGCCATTAATTTACAGCGGACAAGAAGCTGCTTTGAATAAAAGATTAGCATTTTTTGAAAAGGATACAATTATCTGGGGAGATATAGAATTAGAAAAATTTTATAAAAACCTTATTCAAATAAAAAAGAAAAACGAAGCACTTTGGAATGGAACATCAGGAGGAAAATTAGTAAGAATAAATTCATCTGATAATGAAAATGTTTTTGCCTTTGTCAGAGAAAAAAACGGGAATAAAATATTTGCAATTTTTAATTTTTCCGGTGAAAAACAGTATGTAACTTTTGAAGGAGATAAATTTATTGGAGAATACATAAATGCTTTTACAGGAAAAGAAGCAAAGTTTTCAGCAAATGAAAACCTTGAAATTGAGCCTTGGGGATATTTTGTTTTTGAGGGAAAGAATATTTGATTCACTACAAATATACCTTCGAAATTCTGTTTATAGCTTCATTAAGATTTACAACTTCTATTCCCGGTTTAAAAGATCAGCCTGTTTTAACAGTGCAGATATAATATTATATTTTAATATTACATTTATAAGCTAAAATAAAACACAAATTATGAAAAAACTTTACTCAATAATTTTCCTTTTAATTTTTTTCATCTCAAATATTTATTCGCAAACAGGTAGTATAAAGGTTTATGGAAAAATCACCGATTCAAATACAGGTTCAACAATTAAAAATGTAAACATAAGAATAAAGGGAACTAATTTAGGGAGTGTTTCATTTAAAAACGGTTATTATTCGATAAATATCAGTGAAGTTCCGGCTACTATAATTTTTTCTCATGTTGCGTATGAAAAATATTATCTGAAGATAAACTCCGAAGTTTCTCAAAAACAAAATATTCAGTTAAAATCATTAATAGTTAAACTTGACGAATTTTTGATTTCAGGTAAAATTGTAAAAAATATATTGAAAAACAAGCCTCTTCATATCAGCGACTACGAATTTTATGAAAACAATATTTTGCTTTTATCTTATAAAGATAGAAAATTATCAAAAACTAAAATCTTATTAATTGATGATTTCGGGGATACAATTACCGATTTATCAGTCAGAAAGCCCGAAAAATTCTTTAAAGATTGTTTTGATAATGTACATTTGATATGCGAAGATACAGTCTGGCAGATTTATTTTGATTCTGAAAAACTTCAACTTTTATATCCGGTTAATCCTCAAAAATTTGAATTAACAATGAAAACCTGTGTCGAAGAATCGGGCGATAACATTTACTTTATGGATTATACTTATCATAATCAAATTTTGAAGTATTATTATTACAACCGTAAAACAAAAAAAGCAAAAACCCTTCGGTTAATTGGTAATGAAAAAGGAATTGTAATGGTTGATAATTTCGATGAATATATTCAAAGTCTTATAGATTTCGGAGTTTCTGATATTGGAGCGTATATTCGCTTTGAATATATGTGTATGATCGATCCGATTTTTGCCCCCTTAATAAAAATTAGTGATACTATTTGTATTTTTAATTATGTTAATTCAATTATGGAATTTTATGATCAAGAAGGTTGGCTTATTAATGAAACACCGATAGATTTTCATAATAATAAACATTGGGTTGAAGATATTTGCATAGATGAAGTTTATAATAAAGCTTATACTTTATTTAGAATTAATGGTATTTCGTATTTGCATGAAATTAATTTGAAAGACGGAAGTCTCGGAAAAGCAATAAAAATTCCCGATTTTCCATTTGTATCAAAAATTCAAATCAATAATGGAAAAATTTATTTTCTTTACACAGAAAATTCAAATATTTATCAAAAATACAATGGATACCGAAAAATATATATGATGCATATTTAAGAATTTTATACAGCTATTGCCCTGCTCGCACTCGTTTGTGACGAGTGCGAATTATTTCAGTAAAAATATTTCTGATTATTTGATTAAATAGACCTATTTGAGAAAAGTGAATTACTATATAAAACAAATAGTTCTGTCTTAATATGGCACGCGTTACAAACGCGCGCCAGCTGGGAGTATTTTGTTTATGTGAACAAATAACTTAACAATCTTTCTTTTAAAGAAATCAATAATAAAAAATAATAATAAAAACAAAAAAAGCCCCTCGAAATTCTTCGAGGGGCTTTAAAAATTATGAGAATTTTTTACTGTGCAATAAATTCATAAGTTGGAAGTGGTCCGTCTAAGATTAAATTAAAAGTATAAACTCCGGGAGCAGGTATTGGAATATCTCCACCTCCTTGAGTTAGAAATCCATCAGGAGGATCATTAGCTCCAAGATTTATATCCCATGCATCGTTAGCTCTAAATTTAAACCTGTTATCAGGTAAATCAGGCACATCATAAGTCAAAGTAAGATAATTATTTGCAGCATCCCACTCCATATCAATATCATCAGCCCAACTGGTAAATTCACCAATTACACCCCAGCTTTCGGCAGTATAAGACCATGTAAGATTATTGATGTCAACTACAACCAGATAACCACCGGGACCCGGAACAGTTAAATTGCCTGCACCTGCATCAATACTCAAAGTACCTTCAGCTTCAAAACCATAATTAGTATGTTCCCAATCAGGGTCAGAAGTAAATTTAAACTCAAAAGTACCACCTTCAGGAAAGTAAAGATAACCGGTATAAATTCCGTCATCATTAAAAGACTTAATTACCGGTGCATCGGCCGGAGCCCATCCTTGATAATCGCCGGGAACCCAAAGTTTAGGATATTCTATACCTCCACTTGCTTCGTATGGAGTGGCATTAAAAGTGAACACAGTTGAATAAAGATCAGAATAAGTTGTTTCGTTGTTTACATACGCGTAAACTTTAAATTCGAAACTACTAACAACTTCCACTTCAACACCAAGGCTGAGTAATTTAGAATTCATTTCAGCAACAGTAATTGAAAAAGAAGTTTCGGTAGTACTTCCGATTTCTTTCATCTTCATAAAACTACTGTCAACAAGATCCATATAAATAATATATTTTACAGATTCAATATCTGAGAGATCGTAAGTAGCAGCAGTCCATTCAAAAGTTGCAAAAACACTATCCGCATTTTCTTCAATTAAAATAAATTCAGAAGCATTTTCAGGAGCTACAAGATTTGGAGCAACTGCCTTGTCCATATCCAAAACAGGATCTTTTAATTGCTTTTCGCAAGAATAAAGAAATGCAAGGCTTATAATTGTAATTAATATTAAAGTTATTTTTTTCATATCAATTTTTTTTAATTTTATAAATAATCAGGATTTTGAATAAGATTAGGATTAGCTCCTAAGTCAGCATCTGGAATTGGAAATAAATTATATTTTGAATCGGTAGAAGTACCATCAAAAGAATTTCCTTTCCAGGGCCATAAATAATCGCCACCTGTAAACAAATCGTATCTTATTAAATCAGTTCTGCGATGACATTCCCAGTGAAGTTCTCTGGCACGTTCGTCTAAAATAAATTCCAGAGTAAGTTGACCTGCAGAAATATTTCCTGAATCGTCGCCATAAGCTCTTTCTCTTAAATCGTTAACATATTCTAAAGCTGTACCGGCATTTCCACCAGCACCACCTCTAAGAACAGCTTCTGCGTACATTAGATAAACATCTGCCAAACGGAACATTGGGAAATCAGTATCGGTAAATTCTAAGTCAGAAGCATTATTTCCATCAGATCTCAGATTAGAGAATTTTTGCATAGCATAACCATCAGTAAAAAGTCCAATATCATTAATTTCCAGTTCCTGATTTTCAGTATAGAAATTAGCACGAGTATCGGTTTCGCCACTAATATCATCAAATTTATTTACAAAAGCTTTGGTAGTTCTGATACCACCCCAGCCACCATCGATTCCAACATCTTCGGGAGGCATATCACCACCTGTAGCAGCGTGAATAATAAAAGTTGTTCCACCGTATGTTTTGGTAAATGCTCCGTCAAAATTTATTGAAAAAATAACTTCATCAAGATTTGAATTATCGGCAAGGAAAAGATGATCATAATTATCTTCTAAAGAATAACCAGCTTCGGTTAATTTATTACAATAGCTTATACATTCGGTATATTTATTCATGCCAATGTAAACCTCAGCATTCATATATAATTTTGCAAGCAGCATCCATGCAGCACCTTTGTCGGCACGACCATATTCATTTGCTCTGGCATCAAGCAATAAGTCATCAATGCTTAATAATTCAGATTCGATATAATCAAACAAATCAGCTTTTGAAATTTGCTCAGGGAAGAAAGCACCAATAAGGTCTTCTTCGGTAACAAAAGGAACACTTCCGAACAAATCGAGAGCATGCCAATAACTTAAAGCTCTAAGAAATCTTGCTTCAGCACGGAAATATTCAATGTCAGTTCTTAAATCTCCGGAAACACCACGTTCGTCAAGTTTTTCGTCTGTGGTTTCGCGAATGTATTCGTTACAAGCAACGATCTGATAAAACAATCGGTAATACATTGCCTGGATAAAAACGTCGCTTGCGCCCCATGTTTGATAATGAAAATCTTTAATAGTTTGGTCGTTCCAGCCAATTACGGCTTCATCAGTTGTAAATTCCTGATGGTAGAAATATCCACGCAGATATTGGCTAAAGCCTTCATCAATACCACTAATGTCTGGGTTTCCGGCAGGGCCTTCCTGACCGGTAACTGCTAGTCCGGCATATAATTTTGCCAGCACTTGTTTGTAAGCATCAGGATTATCAAAAACAACTTTTGAAGTTACTACATCTTCATCAATAGGTATAGTATTAAGGTCTTTGGTACAAGATGATAAAATCAATAAAAATCCTGCAATTGCTAATGAAATATTAATTATTTTTTTCATATCTATATTTTTTATCATTATTAAAATTGAAGATTTACACCAAATACATAAATTCTTGGACGAGGATAAATATTATTATCAAGTCCTCCAGTCAATTCGGGGTCAAGACCCTGATATTTAGTAATTACAAAAGCATTATTAACGGTAGCAGATAAACTAAGATCAGCGTTTCCGTTAATAATATCTTTAAAGATGTAACTCAACTTAATGTTGTCCATTCTAAAAAAAGAAGCGTCTTCGATGTAATAGTCAGAAAGATATTGTGGATTATCAAAATCGGTATCATAAACATAAGATGCCACATTACCAAGATATGGTCCTTCAGGACGATAAAGCCTTTCATAAACACCATTTTCGGAAGCTACGTTATTGTATACATAATTTCCAAAGTTTGCTCTTCCTGAAAAAGAGAAGTTCCAGTTTTTGTATTGTACATTAGATGAAATTCCGAAGAAAAAATCTGCTGCAGGTTTTTTATAATGATATTTATCCGCAGTAGTAATTTCACCATCGCCACTTCTGTCAACATACATTCCTTGTATTGGCATTCCCTCGGCATCGTAAATCTGTTCAAAAACAAAGAAAGAATTAGTAGAATATCCAACACTGTTCATTTGAATATAGTTACCAACACCACCTGAAATTCCACCTGTTGGGCTTCCAGGGTAAGTAGGATCATCAGAAGCTATTAAACGAGTAATTTTATTTTCGTTATAAGTTGCATTAAATCCAATTTCCCAAACTAAATCTTTTTTCACAACAGGTCTGGTAATAATAGAAAACTCAGCACCTTTATTTTCAAGATCACCAACATTGGTTAAAATAATGTTTGTTAGATTAGTACCTGCAGGAACCGGAATAAAGTTAAGTAAGTCATTAGTTTCTCTGAAATAAAAATCTAAAGTACCATGAAAACGATCTTTTGCAAATCCATAATCTAATCCAATATTATAAGTAGTAGTTTCTTCCCATTTTAAATTAGCATCATAACCTTCGGGACGTAATGTTGTATAATATAAATTTCCGAGCTGGTATTGTGCATTTACCTGACTTGAAGTATAACGAGGAAGATAAGGATAATCATTATCCAAAATATTTTGCTGACCTGTAATACCCCAGCCAAGTCTTAATTTTAATTGAGAAAAGGTTTTTACATTTTTCATAAATGGCTCATTAATTGCATTCCATGCAATAGCTACAGCAGGAAAAAAACCCCATTGATTATCTTCAGAGAAATGTGAAGATCCATCCTGACGTAATGAAGCAGTTAATAAATATCTGTCCATTAAATTATAATTTAAACGTCCAAAAAATGAAACAAGATAATATTCAGTAGGATCAGAAATAGTATCAGTTTTTGAAGGTGTGTTAGCCACATCTGAATTTATGCTATAATTTTTTCTCCAGAAATGTTGCCATGAATAACCAGCCATTAAATCAATTTTACTATCGATAGATTTAAGTTCTTTTGAATAATTTAAATATAATTCAAGTAATTCGTTTTTCTTTTCTTGTTCGTACATATTATTTGTACCTCCGCCGGTAGCGTCATCATAACTCCATGCAGCATATTCAGGAACATAAACAGTACCTTCAGCTTTTGAGTAATCATAACCAACATTAAGATTAGCTCTTAATTCAGGAAGAAAATGCATTTTATAATCAATTTGCGCATTTCCAATAAATCTATCCACATTAGAAAGATCTTCTCTTAAATTTAATAATGCAACAGGATTTGTTGTAGCCTGAGTCACAGGATTACCACTATTTTGTAACCATGCATAATAACCACCATAAGCAGTATCACCGCTAAGAATAGGTTTTGTTGGATCAAACTGAATTGCTCCGCCAATAGCTCCACAATCTGCAAATCTATTATCCACATTCATGTATTTTGCATTAATATTTACTTTTAAATGATTATCAAGAAATACTGGATTTATTGATGTTCCAATAGTAGTTCTTTTAATATTGTCACTTTTAAGGATACCATCATTATTTGAATGACCCATTGAAACTCTGAAAGGAATATTTTTTACAGCCCCCATTAAACTAAGGTGATGATCCATTCCAATAGCATTTTCAAATATTTCATCTTGCCATACGGTATTAGCATCGCCCAGCATAGAAACTTGTGATGGGTATTTTTCAGCAACTAAATTTCGGAAATCATCAGCTCCTAAAACATCAATTTTTTTTGTAGGAGTAGAAAAAGAAAAGTTACCTGAATAATTTAATTTCAATGCTTTTCCACCAAGTTTAGCTTTTTTTGTTGTAATAATAATTACACCATTCGAAGCTCTTGAACCATAAATAGCAGCTGCGGAAGCATCTTTCAAAACTGTAAAAGTTTCGATATCATTAGGATTAATTGTATTAAGCGGGTTTCTCATACCTGAGATACCACTAGAAGAAACAGGCACACCATCAATAACATAAAGAGGATCATTGTTGGCACTCAGCGAAGAACCACCTCTGATGCGGATTGTTGCTTCACTACCCGGGGCTCCACCACCTGTGGTAATTTGCACACCTGCAATTTTACCCATCACCAACTCTGTTGGTGAAGTAATTGCACCTGTATTAAATTCATCAGAATTAACGGCAGTAATTGAGCCAGTTGCATCCTTTTTCTTTTGAACACCATATCCAACTATAATTAATTCGTTGAGTCTGGTAACTTTAGGCGTCAGTGCAACATCAACTATTGTGCTTGGTTGTACTATTATTTCGCGGGTTTCGAAGCCCAGAAAAGACATTACTAAGGTTGTATTAGAAGAAACTTCAATGCTGTAGTTGCCATTAATATCGGTAACCGTTCCCAGAGTAGTTCCTTCTATTACAACAGAAGCGCCTGGAAGAGTTGCTCCATCTGTAGCATCTGTGATAGTTCCTGTTACATTTCCTCCTTGCGAGAATGCAGAAACAACACTAAAACAAATTATTGCTAAAGACAAAAGTAATTTTTGAATTTGAAATTTTGTCATAATACTTGTTTTGGTTTAAAGAATAACTAATTTATTAAATGTAAAAGTAATAAATAAGACTTGAAATACAAGGTTTTGACTTGAAAAATTGATTTTATTTTATGCAAACGTTTGCATAAAATCTTGAAATAATGAAACATTTATATATTTTTGTAGATACTATAAAGTTTTAGTAAATCATAAAAGTTCAAATTTTGGGTTTTTGATAAATATAAAAAGACATTGTTTTTTAGAATTAATTATTTTAGGAAGATAAGCTTTTGAAAAAATAAACATGGGATATCAAGTTACAATTAAAAACATTGCTGAAAAACTGGGGGTTTCTATTTCAACAGTCTCCAGAGCATTAAGCGATCACCCGGATATTAGCTCTAAAACAAAAAAAGCTGTTAAAGAGCTTGCCGATGTTCTTGGATATAAACCAAATCAAGTAGCTTTAAATTTAAAATATCAATCTACTAAAACTTTAGGTTTAGTTATTCCTGAAATTATGCATAATTATTTTTCTACTGTTATTAGCGGAGTTGAAGATATTGCATACGATAATGATTACAGTGTAGTAATATGTCAATCTAATGAATCATACAAAAGAGAAGTTGTTAATATTCAAACTCTTTTATCAAATCGTGTAGATGGAATTTTAGTTTCCTTATCGAAAGAAACAAAAGATATTTCCCACATCAAAAAAATAATTAATAATAAAATTCCTATTGTGCTTTTTGATAGAATTATTGACGACTTAAATGTTGATGTTGTTACAAATGATGATTATAAAGGTGCATACACTGCCGTTAATCATCTTATTGTAAAGGGATGTAAAAGAATTGCAATTTATACTGCATCTGAACATTTGTCAATTGGAAAAAACAGATTGAGTGGTTATAAAGACGCTTTGTGTGATAATAATATTACTGTTGATGAGAGTTTAATTTTTTATTGTGATACATATCTTGATAGTATGAAAATCACAGCTTCGATATTAAAAAGAGTCGACAGGCCTGATGGATTTTTTGCAGTTAATGATATGACTGCAATTGGTATAATGATGACTGCAAAAGCATTAGAAATAAAAATCCCTGAAGAAATAAAGATAATTGGATTTGAAAACAGTATAAGTGCAGGAATAACTTCACCGGGTTTAACATCGGTTGATCAATTTGGATATGAAGTTGGGAAAGAAGCGACAAAACTTCTTTTTAAGAGAATAAAAAACAAACAGAATGAATTTCTTCCGGAAAAAAGGTGTATAAAAACTAAACTTGTTTTAAGAAATTCGACATAATTATTAAATTTCCCTTTTTTAAAAAAATCGATTTCTTTTTTAAAAATTTTCCGCAAACGTTTGAAATAGATGTTTGTGAGGTAAATTTGTTAAAAATTTATAATTTATTCTATTTCAAAAAAATAAACACAAACTAATTTGACAATTGTTAAAAATAATGCTAAATTTGCGGTAAGATAAAATTATTATTAACTAAAACTGAAAAACTATGAAAAATTTTACTCTTAAACTTTTTACACTTTGTATGTTCCTTTTAATGGGAACAATTGTTATGGCACAAACTCAATATGCTATAACTTTTCAGGTTGACATGACTAATGCTGATCCTTTTGATCCAACTACAGACGATGTTTATATGTCAGGTACTTTTGCTGATTGGACACAACCAGGTATGGATGTAGCTTTCAAAATGGAGCCTGTTGAAGTTGGTTCTATGTTTTACACATTAACTGCAACTATTGATTCTGGTGAAGTAATGTACAAATACTTCAGAGTAATTGATGGTGCTGCAAGTTGGGATAATGGCGAATGGACTGGAGATCCTAATCGTAAAATTTTTATTACCGGTGATGCTACTTACGAAAACATTTGGGCCGACAAACCTATGGAAGTTGTTTTTAATGTGGATATGACTGATGCAGATCCTTTCGATCCAACTACCGACGATGTTTATATTGGTGGAAGTCTTGCTAATGGCTGGGCACAACCAGGTTCTGTTGGAGCTTATATGTTGACTCCTACTGATGACAACGAATTTATTTATACTATTACTTTACTTCTTAATGCAGGAGATCATATGTATAAATATTTCAGAATTATTAATGGTGAACCTAGTTGGGATAATGGTGAATGGTCAGGAGATCCTAACCGTGAACTAACTACTGATACACTTGCTTTGGTTGTTGATGATGTTTGGGCTCTTATTGATGCAGGCATTCCTTCTGTTAATCAACCTTTCTCATATTCAATGTATCCAAACCCTGTTAATTCTTTACTAAACTTTTCAGGAATTAATGATGTCACTAAAATTGACATCTTTGATCTTACCGGAAAACTTATAAGAACTATTAATCTTGAGTACACAAAAGAAATTTCAATTAATGTAAATGATTTTCAAAGTGGTGTTTACTTTGTAAAAGTTTACAATAATTCTGGTGTACAAGCAACTAAATTTATAAAGAACTAAAACTGTTCTGTTTTTTTTGAAAAGCCCGGTATTATAATGCCGGGCTTTTTTTTGAAATGAGAAACAAAAATCTATTTATCGTGAAATCAATAAAATCCTTTTTAGTTTTGATAGCTTTTTTATTATCGGCTCATCAATTAATTTCTCAAACCATTTATTCTGACCCCGCTTTACCGAATGCTGACGAAGCTGTTACGGTTTATTTTGATGCTGCTTCTACTCCCCTGGAAGGATATACAGGAGATTTGTTTACACACACAGGTGTAATATTAGAAGGCAACAGTTTGTGGCAACATGTTATCGGTAGTTGGGGAAACAACACAAATCAACCACAGTTAACTTCTCTCGGGAATAATTTATATAAACTTGATATTTTGCCAACAATTAGAGATTTTTATGTTGCCGGTATTTCGGAAAATATTGTTCAGATGGCTTTTGTGTTTCGTAGCGAAGATGCAGGAACTCAAACACAGAATCTTTTTCTTGATGTTTTTGAATCAGGATTAAATGTTACAATTTCTTCACCTGGGCAGTCCGGTTTTATTGTTGATAGTAATGATGAAATTTACATTGAAGCAAATGCCACTGAAGCCGATTCCATGAAATTATTTCATGATAATATTCTTCATTCTTTTACTACCGAAAATACACTTTTTGATACAATAAATGCTACCGATCCGGGAACTCACTGGGTAAAAGTTATTGCTTCAACAAATACTGCCGCTGTTGCCGATTCATTTTATTATTATGTGAAAGGTGATGTAATTATTCAGGAACTACCTGAAGGGATTAAAGACGGAATTAATTACATAAACAACACAACTGTTACACTTTCTCTTTTTGCACCATTTAAAGAATTTGTTTTTGTAATTGGTGATTTTAATAATTGGGAAATTGCTGATAATTATTTAATGAAAAGAACCCCTGACGGAAACAGGTATTGGCTTGAAATTACAAGTTTAACACCTCAACAAGAATACATTTTCCAATATTTTATTGATGGAGATATTAAAATTGCTGACCCATACACTGACAAAACCTGTGACCCATGGAACGATCAGTATATAAGCAATAGCGTTTATCCAAATCTTATTGATTACCCCGATGGAAAAACAAACGGGATTGCAAGTGTTTTTCAAACTGCGCAAGACGAATATCAGTGGCAAAACACAAGTTTTGTTCCCGCCAAGGACGAAGACATGATTATCTACGAAATGCTGGTGCGTGATTTTACCACAGAACATACTTATCAATCGCTGATTAATAAACTCGATTATCTTGAAAACCTTGGCGTGAATGTTATAGAAATGATGCCGACAAACGAATTTGAAGGAAACAGCAGTTGGGGATATAATCCTTCATTTTATTTTGCTCCTGACAAATATTATGGTCCTAAAAACGATTTAAAACAATTTATTGATGAATGTCATGGCAGAGGAATTGCTGTTTTTTTCGATCTTGTTTTAAATCATTCTTACGATCAGTCACCATTTGTTAGAATGTATTTTGATGGTGATAATCCTACTGAAGAAAATCCATGGTACAATGTTCAATCGAACTTTACAAATCCCGATGCACAATGGGGTAATGACTTTAATCACGAAAGTATTTACACTCAACAATTGGTTGACAGTATAAATTCTTACTGGATGACAAAATATATGGTTGATGGTTTTAGATTTGATTTTACAAAAGGTTTTGGTAATAATATTAAAGGTACCGACGATCCATGGGGTAGTAAATATGATGCCGACAGAATTGCTCTTTTAAAAAGAATGTATGACAAGATTATAGAAAGAAATCCTAATGCAAAAGTTATATTTGAACATCTTGCCGAAAATTCGGAAGAAAAAGAATTGGCAAATTATGGAATTTTACTTTGGGGAAACACAAATTATAATTATGGAGAAGCAAGTATGGGTTGGAATGATAATTCAAACTTTTCGTGGATTTCATATAAACAACGTAATTGGGACGAGCCTCATGTAATTGGTTATATGGAAAGTCATGATGAAGAAAGACTGATGTTTAAGAATTATTCGTGGGGAAACTTCAGCGAAGATTATAATACAAAAGACACTGCAACTGCGCTTAGAAGAATGGCTTTGGTTTCAAGCTTTTTCTATACAATTCCGGGACCTAAAATGATATGGCAATTCGGCGAACTCGGTTACGATTACTCCATTGATTTTAATGGTCGCCTTGGTGAAAAACCTATAAGATGGGATTATTTCGATCAGCATCAAAGAAAATATTTGCATGATATGATTTCAGTTCTTATGAATTTAAAGGTGAATGAAGATATTTTTGAAACAGAAAATTATTCTCTAAGTTTAAGTGATGCGATGAAAAGAATTGAACTCAATCACGAAAGCATGGACATGAGAATTATCGGAAACTTTGGTGTTACATCGTCTTCAATAAATCCAAATTTTTCTCATACTGGCGAGTGGTTTGATCTGTTCAACGGTACTACTTTGGATGTTACAAATACTACTTCAAACATTGATTTGCAGGCCGGAGAATACAGAATTTATTCAGATGTTTTTATCGAAATTCCTGAGATAGGAACAGAAATCGAAAACCATGATTCAGATAAAGATATGATAAGCCGGGTTTATCCGAATCCTTCAGGTGATAATTTTACAATCGATTTTCATCTTTTAGAAAATAAAAATGTATCACTAAAGATTTATAACATTTTCGGACAGGAAATAAATACATTAGTTGATTCAAAACTTTCAAAAGGAAATCACAGACTGATTTGGAATGCTGATAATAATAAAGGATCAAAATTTTCTCCAGGAATTTATTTTTATAACTTGTCTTATGGAAATAAAAGGGAAACTATAAAAATGATTTTGAAATGATGAAATTGAAATTAATAAAGATGCCGGCTCAAAACTGGTATTTTACCCTGTATTACACCTATTTTTTGATTGATTTTATGCAAATTTGTATGAAAAAAAATATTTGAATATTTTTATAAAAAAATTGCCATTATTAAAAAATAAATTACCTTTGCCCCTCTTTTGAAATTCCTCTTTAGCTCAGTTGGTTAGAGCATCTGACTGTTAATCAGAGGGTCCTTGGTTCGAGTCCAAGAAGAGGAGCCCAAAAAAATCAAGCCGCATTTAATTTAATGTGGCTTTTTTTATTACTAATGTTTTACGATTAAATTCTCAAAAGCCTTTCAAATAACAAACTCTTCAAGATTTTTTCAAAATTTTGTAAAAATACTTTTAATGATTATCTACGATATCATCTTTAGCATAGATACCTCTTTGTCTTTAAGAAATCGCCATTTGCCGCGAGGAATATCTTTTTTTGTTAATCCTGAAAAAGAAACCCTATCCAATTTTGTTACTTCGTAACCAAGACTTTGAAAAATCCTTCTGATTATTTGGTTTTTACCTGAATGAAGTTCAATACCAATTTCTCTTTCATCAGGAACCCCAATAATATAAGAAATTTTATCTGCTTTTACAAAACCATCTTCAAGGTTAATTCCGGTTGCAATTTTTTCCAGGTCATCTCTCTCGAGAGGTTTATCAAGAATGGCATAGTAAATCTTTTTTATATCATGTTTTGGGTGAGTGAGTTTTTTGGCAAGGTCACCATCATTAGTAAACAATAATAAGCCTGTTGTATTTCTGTCAAGACGTCCTACTGGAAAAATTCTTTGAGGACAGGATTTTTTCACCAGACTCATCACAGTTTTTCTTTCAAATGGATCGTCAGTTGTTGTAATAAAACCTTTTGGTTTGTTTAATAAAACATAAACTAAACTTTCGCTTTTAAGAACTTTTTTGTTGTAGGTAACTATGTCTTTGCTCGAAACTTTTGTGCCAAGAGCAGTAACAATTTTACTATTAATTCTTATTTTCCCTGCCTCTATCAGCTTATCTGCTTCGCGACGAGAACAAATACCGGAGTTTGCAATAAACTTATTAAGACGCATTGAATCAAAATCAGGAGTATTATCAGCTAATGTTGATTTAGTATGTCCTTTTTTAATAGGTTTTATGTCCTCTTCTTCGATTTGAGGAGTTGAATTTTTTTTGTTTTTGATGAATTTTGAAAAATCACCATGTTTTTTTTTCTGATTAAAAGTTTTTCCCTGAGCCATTTTAATAATATTTGGAATTTGCAAAGTTATTAATATTATGCATAAATAATTAGTGTATAGAAAACCCGAAGTAATTTTGCGTTTTAGTTGTTGATAAGGGCAAAATAAATTGTTCGAAGATTTGAATTAAATTCGAATGAAGCTTCCCGCCGCAAGCGGTGGAGAATATAACCCTGAAGATCCCTCGACTACGTTCGGGATCAGTTCGACTAAATAATTTTGCTTCACAAAATCAAAGTCTCACTGATTTAATAATTAGATCTTTCAGTAATTAAAGTTTATCAATTGCTCTGTCGTGAGCAGGGGTAATCGGATTATTTATTTTGAAGGGTGCTATGCTTTTTTGTTTTCATTTTATAGACAATTTTCAATAATGGAAAATAAATAAAAAAATTATAATGTTGGATAAAAAGCATCTTCAATATGTTCAATATTATTCCCACCGGGTGTAACAACTATAGAAACTATATCAAATCTTGCCTCATTATCAACATCTTTTCGTGTAATATATGCTTGTGCTGCCCTAATTAAAAATTCCTGCTTTTTCTTTGTAACAGCAAAATATGGCTCACCGAAATAATTAGATCTTCGCGTTTTAACTTCCACTATCACAAGATATTTTTTATCGTAAGCAACAATATCTATTTCATCTTTTCCGAATGTCCAATTCGTATCCACAATTTTAAAACCTTTGTTACTAAGAAATTTTCTAGCAAGTTCTTCGCCTTTTTTACCTAAATCATTGTGTTCTGCCATGGGATATATTTCTTGATTCTTAAATAATTGTATAACAAAATGCTAAGATAAGGAAATTATAAATAATTTCACTTTCTATTAAATTATGACTGATAGACAAGCGTTTACTAATAAACTTTTATTTTCAGAGAGGACTTATAAAATTATCATGTATTATTTATTATTGTTAATATTATAAACTTTTTATGTTTCTTGGAAATCTGTAATAAATTATTTACTGCCTGCAAAAGCCTTTGTTATCAATAATTGCATAATATGTTATCATTTTGTTAATAACTCCTATCAAAAAAGCGGGCACCTTTTGCTGTTTTTCGAAATTAATAAGTAAGAAGTTCATGTATTAATATTTCGAATGAAATATTTTATCAAATTTTTTTATTAATTTTAAAACCTAAACATTATGAAAAATTTAGCAACAATATTATTAACGATTTTAATTTTTATTAGCTTTAAAAGCTATTCTCAAGAAACTGAGAGTGGTATTTTATGGGTTACAGTAACATCAGAAGATACAAAACCAATTGATGATAGTATTACTGATAACTCAACAATTAATAGTATTTTTTCTCAGTTTGGTGTATATTCATTTAAACAAGCTTTACCATTTGCAAAAACCCCTGAATTATTGAATATTTATGAAATATTGTGTAATGGAGATCAACACCAACTAAAGTTGGAACTCGAACAAAATGCAACAGAAATGCTAATTAAAATAAAGGAATTAGAAGTACCTCAGTTACTTTTTGATCCTTTAGATTATTTTTGGCAACTACAAATTAACAATCAACAAAATTATATGTGGCACTTACAAAAAACAGAGGCCGATTTAGCATGGGATATTACAAAAGGATCTGGACATATTAAAATTGCTGTTATTGATACACCTCCTGATATCGAACACCCTGATCTTCAAACAAAAATTTATCCACATTACGATCCTTATACTTTACTTCCATATCATGCGTACACAACTAATCATTTTCATGGTACGGCAGTATGTAGTTTTGCAGCAGCTCAAACACAAGAATTTGGATCTGTAAATACTGTCAGGCCACTATCTTCAATGGGATTTAATACAAAACTATATACATATAGTATGGGTGGTAGTCTTGCGATGACAAAAGCATTACATGCTTCAACTGTTTTAAATGCAGATGTATTAACAATTAGTTGGCGCACCGGTTGTAAAAGAGATGAAACAGGAACAGATTCAACTATAATAAAAGAAATACTTGATAACGGGACAGTAATTGTTGCTGCTGCGGGCAATGGTTTTTGCTCAGGTTGTTATAATGATTCATTAAAAGTATCAAATTGTGATAGTATTCCGGCAGACTTTGAACATTTTAGTACTATGTATCCATTTTCAGAAAATTATGATGATAGGATAATTACAGTAACAAGTACGGATTCACTTGATTATTTTACCTATTATATTACTGATACTGCTTCACATTCTTATAATGCAACTCATTCTTACTTTCCGGGGGTTGATGTTTGTGCTCCCGGTCATCATATAATGGGTGCAGCACCCACACTTAAAGATTCTTGTGGTATTATTGTTCCAAACCGCTGGCCATTTTCCGGTGGTTGTGGTGGGACATCTTATGCAACACCTATTGTTGCAGGGCTTGCTGCTTTAATAAAGTCAATTAATCCTTGCTTTACTCCTGAGGAAGTACAGTTTTTTATTAAATCCACAACAGATACAATTACTGATGGATATTTGTACTTAGATGAATATGGTAATAGTCAGACAGGAACAGGAAGAATTAATGCTTATGCCGCAGTTAGTCTTGCACAACAATTTGCTAATAACATTGATGTCCATATTCATTATAATGAAACATGGACAAATAATACAACTGTTAACTCAATTTTTATACATTCCGGTGGACAACTTACTATAAAATCTAATGTTACTTTTAATAATATTACTTCCGGTATTATTGTTGACATAGGTGGTAAACTTATTATTGAAGGCGGACATTTAAATTCATGTGGTTCTATTTGGAAAGGAATTGAAGTTTGGGGAAATCCTGATACAACACAAAACTTTCCCGGCTTACAAGGATATGCCGAACTTAAAGATAGTACTATAATTGAAAATGCCAAATATGGTATTGTTGCATACAAAATTGGAGATGAAAAAATGAATTATACCGGTGGGATAATAAGAGCAGAAAACACTTATTTTATAAATAATATTAAAAGTATAGGATTTCATCCATATCAAAACATACATCCATACTATCCATCTTATGAATTTAATAATGCTAGTTCATTCAGTAATTGTTCTTTTATTATTAATCATCCAAAAGTATATTATTATTATGGTCTTGCAGATTCCACAATAACAGAACAGTGGAAAGCTTTTATCAGACTACAGGGAGTGAAAGGAATTAATATTAATGGATGTTATTTTTATAACGACAAGGAAATTACTTTAAATGATACAAATATTAAAATAAATGATTATTATACAGGAATATTAAGTTTTGCCTCAGGTTTTAGTGTTGATGAACTTTGCCTTGTACCATATTATCCATGTGATTCATCAAAAACAACAAAATTTAATGGATTAAAATACGGAATAAGAGCATTTGCATTAGGCAAACAAAAAGCTGTAGAAATTAAAAACTCCGAATTTACTAATTGTAAAACAGGTGTTTATATTGGAGGAATAAATAATCCTGTAATTACTTCAAATGTTTTTAAACTTATTAATGTTGATACTACAAACCTTGGAAATGATACATTATTATATAAAAATAGTATATTTGGAGGTATATATCTTGATGCTTGCTCAGGTTATAAAATTGAAGAAAACGAAATTAATGTTTTTACCGGTCCTTCCTCAACACAAATAAATAGTATTGGCATAGTAATAAACAACTCCGGTGAAGAATATAATGAAGTATATAATAACCAAATTGAAAACCTTTATGTTGGTATTCTTGCACAAAATATTAACAGAGGCGACTCTCTTGGTCTTTGTTTAAAATGTAACGATTTGAAAAAAAATGAATACGATATTGCAGTTACATTAGATACCAATAAAAGAGGTTGGGGTATAGCTCAATATCAGGGAAGCCCGGAAAATGATATTACCGCTCCTGCTAATAATTCTTTTTCTACAGGAACAGCCGATTATTCTGACATATATAATGATGGGGAAAGAATTGATTATTTCCATACAACCAACCAACCAATGATAAAACTAATACCTCAACTCTACTCTGAAAATGTGTATCCGCATTTGAACCCTCAAGATTATTCTAAAGATTTGAGTTGTCCTTCATCATTCGGTTCCGGTATAACCCCGGATGCAATAGAATCTAAAATAATCAATTCAGAAACAATAATAACAAATAAAAATTCCGAATTGAATTCTCTTGTTGATGGCGGAGACACAGAAGAATTAAATACTGATGTTCAGTTAAGCATACCACCGGAAGCTATGCAAGTAAGGCAGCAACTAATGAACGAATCGCCTTATCTTTCCGATACAGTTATGAAATCGGCTATTGATAAGGAAAATGTTCTTCCCAATGCTATGATACGTGATGTGCTTGTTGCTAATCCTCAATCTGCAAAATCGGATAATGTTATTGAAGCTCTTGATGAGCGTTTCGTACAAATGCCTGATTATATGATGGCTCAGATAATGCAGGGTAAAAATACTACTTCAGCAAAAGAAAATCTTGAAGCTGAAATACAAAACTGGAAAGGAAAAAATGAAAAGGCATATAGCAATATGCTCAGGTATTATAAAAATGATACTACATTAAATTCATTTGACAGTGTAGTTTATTGGTTGCAAAATCAAAATACTATTGATGCCCGGTACAGGCTTGCTTTTGAATATTTATCAAATAATGACACATCTCTAATAAATAGTGTTTTATCAGGCATTACTAATGATTTTGTACTTAATTCAAAACAAAACCTTATTCACCAGGATTATTTGTCATATTTCCAGATAATGAATGCTTTAGTTTCGCAAGGTAAATCCATAATGGAAGCAGATTCAGTTCAGATTGTATCATTACAATTATTAGCAAATAATGATAAGTATCTTCCTGGTATTTATGCACGTAATATTTTAATAGCTCTTGCTAAAACAAATTATCAGGAACCATACATTTTGCCGAATCCGCTTAAAGCTACAGATGTAGATTATTATCCTTTACCGGAATTAGAAAAAATAAATTATTTAAAAATATTTCCTAATCCTGCGAGAGATTATATAGTAGTTGAATATAATACGGGTGTGGAAAACTATTTAACAGATAATGGGAAACAAAATATTGTTTTACGATTTACAGATATAAACGGAAAACTGATTCAGATAAAAAAACTAAACAAAGCAAAAGATCAATTTCTTATAAACACTAAAACATTTAATCCCGGAGTCTATATTTGTAGTATATTTGTTGATGGTAAATTAATTGATACTTCAAAATTTACAATTTATTAA
>CAYOKJ010000006.1:0-17662 GCA_964404485.1 uncultured Bacteroidales bacterium
AAAAAATATTTCAAAATATTTATCAGCAATTTAGAAATTCAATTGGTATTATTATAAATTTCCTTTTTTTATTAGAATTTTTCTAAAGCTTTTAACCGTTGAATTAGAGTTGGATGTGAGTAATAGAAAAACACATAAACCTGATGCGGATGTAAATTACTCAGATTATCAACCGAAAGTTTTTTCAATGCCTGTTGTAGTAATTTATTACTATAGTTTTCTCCTGCAAACCGATCAGCCTGATACTCATTTTTTCTTGAAATATAATTCATTAACAAACCAAGAATTAATGAAAGTGGACTATATAAAAGTCCAAATGCCAATACGCCCATGTGAAAACTGCCTTTTGTTGCACCTATAGCTTGCGACAAAACAGGATTCCCAATAAAGAGAGATAGAACAAACAACATTATTCCGGTTTGAGCAATTGAAATTATCATCCCAAACAATGTATGTTTCTTTTTATAATGACCAATCTCATGAGCCAGAACAGCAACCAGTTCTTCTGTTGTATGATTTTCAATTAGAGTATCATACAAAACAACTCTTTTTTTCGGTCCCAATCCACTAAAATATGCATTTGCTTTTTTAGATCTTTTTGAGCCATCAATTTTATAAATATTGTCGAGTTTGAAATCAACTTTTTTTGCAAATTCTTCTATTGCAGTACGCAACTCCCCTACTTCCAATAAAGATTGTTTGTTAAATAATGGAACAATTAATGAGGAGTAAAACATTGTCATGAAAATCATAAACAAGCTAATCGCACCCCAGGCAATAAGCCAAAACCACTCACCCGTAGTTGAATAAATCCATACAATTAATGACAACAATCCTCCACCAATTATTGCTCCTAATAATAAACCTTTAATTTTATCAATAATGAAAGTTTTGATATTACTGGTATTAAATCCAAATCTTTCTTCGATAACAAAAACTGAATATATAGAAAAAGGAGTTGATAAAATATCTGAAGCTAAGCCCAATATTCCAAAAAATAATAATGCCATTAAAATCGGATTTTGAGTAATCGAGCGAATATATTCGTCAAGAAAAGCAAACCCATAAAAACATAACATTAACAAAATTGCAATAAAAGAAATTGAATCAACAATCTGTGAAAAACGGTGATTTGTTTTCTCATAATCCTGAGATTTAGCATATTTCTTTTCATTATAAATTCCTTTTAAATCATCAGGAAGAATATTTGACCATTTTAATGTGTTCAGGTAATCAAGTATTCTTTCGAGAATAAAATTCAAAATAATGATTCCAATAATAATTGCAAATAGTGTATTACTCATAGTAAAAAAATTTCAATTTATTAAATATAACCAACAATATCGTAAACAACATATCCAATAGTCTCATGAATTATCTTTTTCCATAAAATAAAACTCACCAATTTAGGGACAAACAAATGCTCGAATTCATAACGGCGGATTCCGGCATATTTATTAGTAGAATAAGGTATTACTTCAACACCCTGCTTTTTAAAGCAAGCTAATGACCGTCTCATATGAACAGCTGATGTTATCAATAATATTTTTTCATTTTCAAGATTATTTTCCTTTAATAATCTTGAACAATAAACTGCGTTTTGATATGTATTATCCGCCAATGTGTCAATCAGTATGTCATTTTCTTTAATACCAATATTAATCAGAAATTCCTTCAACATATCTGCTTCAAGCATATCTCGAAAAACTAAATTACCAGATCCACCAGATAAAAGTAATTTATCAATTTTCCCCATATTATATAGTTCTATAGCTTGTAATACTCTGTCTATATTATTACGATATGTTCGTCTATCATTTTCAAAATCATAAGTAAGTATTCCCCCTCCCATTACAATTCCAACTTTGTAGTTACTTGCTAAATCTTCAGTTTTTGTAACCTTGATTTCCCAAACCCTCATCAATTCATCAATAATAAATGAATTTGAAAATAAATAAAATAACAATAATGCAGCAATTAGAAATTTTCGGGATTTTTTTATGTTCTTCTTAAAATAAAACAATGCCAAGACCAACAAAACTATAACCCACAAAATCGGAGCTATAAAAATCTCTAATATTTTTGAAATTATAAAAAACACAATTTTAAATTTGGTTACAATTTTTATTGAAATAGGTATTGAAAATTTTTAACTTTAGTTCACTCTTCCCAAAAGTTTTCAGGATTGGTACAAATTAAGTACCATTTTTAATACCCTCCACCTCTTCGTCTTATAAACCATTCAATAGTTAATAATCCAAGAATAACAATAATTATCCAATAAACATCTATCAACTCAGTAAATCGTTTTTGTGAATATGTAATTGAGCTGATATCCTCTCTTTCATCAATAGCAGTTATTATTTTATCAATTTGCTGAGGATAAAACATTTTACCACCAGAATTTTTGGCCAATTTAAATAAAAGATTATGATTAGCAACAAGTCTTAATGTTTCAATATTTAATGGAGTTATTATAAACTCACCACTTTTTTTAAATATATTTCCTTCAAAATTTACTTTTGCGAAATATTTATATGAACCGGCTGTCAAACTTCCTGCATTTAAATAGTATGATTTTTCATCTCTGCCAAAAACAAACTGATATTTTTTACCATTCTTGTCAAGAATTTCCATCTCTATTTCAGGATCATTAATTAATTCATAAGATTTATTATAAACTTCAGCATTAAATTCAATATTTTTATTTTCAGCAAATTTATTTTTTGAACTTATCCTAAAATAACTTTTATCAGTTTTAACAGATAAATATTGAATCATTTTTAAAATCAGTTCATTGAAAGAATCGTTATCATCGTTTTTCAGATAATCATATAATTTCCATCTCCACAAGCCTTCGCCAACAATTATTCCACATTTCGAGTCAATATTTTGATTAAAAAGAATCATTGGTTCAGGTGTTACAATATTTCCTTTTTTCTGATAAAAAAGAACATTTGAAGAATTAGAAATTTCATATCGTCCAGACAAACTCATTAATGGAGGAAAATTATTTATATCATCAAAAACAGATTTCGATAATAAAAATAATGAAAACTTTTTCTCATAAAAAGGAAGCATTTCTTCTAAATGATTTTTATCATTAAAAATTCTAACACCACTTCGCAATCGGTTAAATAAATTCAAATATGTTTGCGATCCAAGAATATACAAAACAGGAATTCCTTTTTCAATAATCCTTTTGCTGATTTTACTTGCAGGATATTTCATTGATGGAATCTGATGAAATACAACCATATCGTAATTATCTACTGATTCAATTGATTCGCCAGCAATAAACTCATCAACCTGGTAATTATCATTTTTTTCAAGAACAGAAATTAATGCAGCCACATCAGGATGTGGAGAATTGGCAAGCAACATAATTTTTTGACGTGAATCAATTATATCAACAAAAATATCCTGCGAATTATTAGAAATACTAACTTCGTCTTCAATCACTCCAACTGAAATATTATAATGTTGCAAACCGGTATCGGAAGCATTTAAAGTAAGCGGAATTGTTTTAATAAAATTGTTTGACGCAATATTTAATACCTCTGTATACAAAATTTCATCATTATGTTTTAATAAAACTTTTGATTTTGAGCCCTTACATTTATCAGCTTTTATCACTATCTCAACAGGGAAATCATTTCCATAAAAAACAAGTCTGTTAAAATTTACTTTTGATAATATTATATCTTTTCGAACATTTGTATCTCCAAGAGCAATTGTGTAAATCGGAAAATCTAATCCTCTTAATGAATACAAAGGATCAACTCCTTTATTATATAAACCATCGCTTGCTAGTATCAGTGCACCAATATTTCTATTCGAATATTTTGCTTTTATTTCGTTAAATACAGAAGAAATATCCGTTTGCTTTTCAGAAAAATTAATATCTTTTTTTTCAGTAATATTATCACCAAATACTATTTCCCGAACATCATATTTATCTTCGAGCTTTCCTGACAGATTATAATATTTTGAAAGATAATTTTTAAAATAAGACACAGAATCCTTACCAGCAATAATGGATTCAGAATTATCCTGAGCCATTATCACAATTGGTTTCTCTGTATTTTTTAATGTTGTTTTAAGCAATGGAGAAAGCAACAGAAATGCAATAATACTTATCACAAAAAAACGTAATAAAAACATGGCTTTTATTATCCATGGTGAAAATTCGTAATTTCTGTTTTTGTAATAAAGAACTACTGCATAGAGCAAACCCAAAAACAAGCATAACAGAAAAAACCAAAAAGGAAACTCGGTTTTAATCATCAATTTTTTGTTTTTTTATTATCCTAAGTGTGCATGCCTCCGCAAACACTAATTACTTGTCCTGTAACATAATCAGATAAATCTGAAGCAAGGAAAACCGCAATTTTTGCAACATCTTCAGGCTTTCCTGATCTACGAAGAGGGATAGTTTTAATCCATTCTGTTCTCACATCATCAGGTAATTTTGCTGTCATTTCGGTTTCGATAAATCCGGGAGCAATTGCATTACAACGAATATTTCGAGAACCTAATTCCATGGCAATTGATTTTGTAAATCCTATTAATCCTGCCTTTGAAGCAGAATAATTTGATTGCCCTCCATTACCACCTAATCCAACAACAGAACTCATATTAATTATTGAGCCTGAACGTTGTTTCAGCATGTATCTCTGAACAGCTTTTGTCAGGTTAAAAACCGATTTTAAATTCACTTTTATAACCATGTCCCAATCAGCTTCTGTCATACGCAAAAGTAAATTATCGCGGGTTATTCCTGCATTATTTATTAAAACATCAATTTTCCCGAATTCAGTAATTGTGTTTTTTATTAGAGTTTCTGAATCATCAAATGAGCTTGCATCAGAAGCAAAAGCTTTACATTTTACTCCAATTTTTTGTATTTCTTCTTCAAGATTCTTTGCATTATCATCGTAAAACAAATCAGAAAATGCAATATCAGCTCCTTCTTCGGCAAATTTTATCGCAATAGCTTTACCAATTCCTCTCGAAGCACCGGTAATTAAAGCAACTTTTCCTTCAAGTAATTTCATCTTATCTGGTTTTTTGGTTAGATGTCAAAAATAGTATAATAATTTAAAAATTTATAATTCAGGTTTCAAATTTTATCAAAAAAAATGATTTTATAGACGATTACAGAGTTAATCATAGAAAATAAGATTCACAACAGCACCACCATCTTTCATATTTTTGATTTCAGCTTTTCCTTGATGAGCATCCATAATCAGTTTCACAGAGGCAAGACCCAAGCCAAGTCCTTCGGAATGCATTACATCATCAGAGGAAAAATAATTAAATAGTTTTTCTTTTGCATCTTTTGAAAAACCGGCACCATTGTCTTTAAAACTCACAGTAACCTTATCATTATCACGACAAACATCTGCATTAATTTCGCTTTTATCAGGAGAATATTTTATTGCATTATCAATTATGCTTTCAAAACAATCTTTCAGTAATTTATAATCACCAACAATTTTTATATCTTTAGGAACAACTTTGATCCGAAAATTAATTTCTTTATCTACATTTTGCAATTTTGTTTCAAAACAATTATTTAATAAATCCAATAAATCAACAAAATTTGTTTTCATTATATATCTTTCGGTATTTAATGAAGTAATAAGCAGAGCAGTTTCAGAAAATTTTATCAAACGATCAGAAGCTTCCTTTAGATTTTTAATATAACCATTTTTCTCCTTTTTTTCAGTCGAATCAGTTAACAAAAAAGTTAAGCCTTGAATACCATTCAAAGGAGTTCGCATTTCGTGACTGATAATATTTAAAAAATCACTTTTCGCTTTATCCAGAGTCAACAATTTTTTGTTAGCAGATCTCAGTTCAATAGTTCGTTCAAGTACTTTTTTCTCGAGTGTGTTATTGACATTTAATAATTGCTCATTTTTATCTTTAAGCTCAAGGTGGGTTCTAACACGTGCCAATAGCTCTTCTGCATTGAAAGGTTTTGTAACATAATCGCGTGCTCCCATTCTAAAGCCTTTTATTACACTTTCTTTATCAGCTTTTGCTGTTAGAAATATTATGGGTATTGAGGCAGTTTCAGGATCAGCAATTATTCTCTTACAAACTTCATATCCATCAATCACTGGCATCATAATATCAAGTAAAATCAAATCAAATTTATTCTTTTTAATTAAGGACAATGCGTGGTTTCCATCTTGAGTATATGAAATCTGGTATTTTTCGTTAATAAGTATATTTCCCAAAACTTGTATGTTTTTTGGAATGTCATCAACAATAAGTATTCTAAAATCCTTATTTTCTTTTTCTTTATTCATAATAATTGGCTAATCAATAATTTCCTATTTCTTCTCTTTTTTATTCAAATCCTTTAATGATTTTATCAGTTTCGGAATAATTACATAATTGATTGTTAATAAAAGCAAGAATCTTTAACATTTCAATTTCTGAATTCTCATCTTTAATCTCTTGAGAAAGTTCAAGCGCCATTTTCCCATATTCTAATGATTTTTCGTGAGAGTTACTTTGATATATAAAAGTCAGTTCTTTTAAATTTTTAAGTCTCATTTCCTTCGACACAAAATCATCCTCAGTAAGTGTGTTAATCAAACTATCTGCTTTGGAAAGTGACTGTGAAAACAACGAAGACATTCCTAAAAATGAAACAACAATTACTCCCTGCAAAAACTTTCTCATCTTTCTTTATTGTAATTTTGAATTATACATTTTCATCTTTCTCACTAATGCAGGATACTTACTTAGGACATTTGTCATTTTAACTATTTCAAAAGTTTTGGCATAAAAAGAAAGTTTAATACCATAATCAATTATTAAAGGGATTGAATTTTTATTTCCTATCTTTTTCAAATTATTTCCAAAATCCATTACTTCATTAATTGAGTTATTAAACTTAACATTCTCCCATATTTCCATATATTTTGTATCAAGCTCTTTAATAATTGCAGGCATTTTTAATATTTCTTCATTTGATAATTGTTTTTGTTCCTTAATAACACTTTCAGATTTACTCATCCCATCACCTTCTTTGTAATCATAATCCAAAAATCTGATTAATTCTTTAAAAATAACCGAAATTTGAGTAGGTTTAACAATGAAACTATCAAATCCTGCTTCCCCAATTCTTTCTTCTTCATTTTTTAATACCGAAGCTGATAAAGCTACCACAGGAATTTTACTTGTTTCCTTTTTTTCTTTTATCCTTTTAGTGGCTTCAATTCCATCCATTACAGGCATACGAATATCCATAAGAATAATATCGGGATTATGTTTTATTGTTTCCGAAATTGCTTTTTCCCCATTTTCAGCTTCAAAAACTTCTATATCTGATTCTATAAATATCTCTTTTATCAAATTACGATTTGTTTCACTATCATCTACTATCAATAATTTTGCTTTTTTAAAACTGATTTTCTCAAAATTAAAGAACATATCTGATGATAAATCATCTGACATTATTGAAGCTACAGCAACATTCTTCAATAAAATCGTAAAAGTACTCCCATTTCCTAAATCGCTTACTAATGAAATTTTTCCACTCATCATTTTTACCAGTCGCCTGGAAATTGTTAATCCTAATCCCGATCCACCATACTTTTTAAAATCCTGACCTTCGGTTTGCATGAAGGATTCAAATATTTTTTCTTGAAATTCTTTATCAATCCCAATACCTGTATCTTCGACAGTTATTTTTAGATCAAGTAGAGTTTTCCCCGAATTAAAATTTTCTGCTTTGGCTGAAAGTTTAATATATCCTGTTTCAGTAAATTTTACTGCATTTCCAATTAGATTAAACAATACTTGCCTAATACGCATCTCGCTTAACAAAAGACTTTTTGGAACATTACTGTTAATAGACATAATAAACTTAACATCTTTCTGTGACATTTTAAGCGAAAATATCTGATTTATTTCTTCAAAAATATTTTTTAAATTAACAGCAGTATATAAAATATCCATTTTCCCTGCTTCAATTTTTGAAAGATCAAGAATATCATTAATAAGAGTCAATAATATTTTTCCGCTTGATTGTATCGACTGAAGAAACGATCTTTGTTTACTATCTTTAATCTGAATATTAAGAAGGTCTGCAAACCCTACTATTGCATTTAGTGGAGTTCTTATCTCATGACTCATATTAGCTAAAAATCTGCTTTTTGCCATATTTGCATAATCAGCTTCGTTTTTTGCATTTACCAATTCTTGGGCGTTTTCTTCTAATTTTTTGGAATATTTTTCAATCCTATCATTCTTTTGCTGAAGTATTCTGTTAATCTTCAATCTATTTCTATATCTTATATACAAAAAGAAGGACACAATAAGAACAAGAAATGCAATAATCAAAAGAAAATATGACATCATTTTTTGCTGTCGAAGATTTAAAGACTGAATCTGATTATTTTTTCTTAATATTTCATTTTCACTTTCCTTTTTTTCGGTTGCGTAAACAACTTTTAATCTTGCAGTTTTTTCATTTATCTCCTTATTAAAAATACTATCCTTAACAGCTGTCATTAATTTATAATATTTTAGTGCGGCTTTTAGATCATTTTTTGCATAATATAAATCAGATAAAGTAAACAAAACATCTTTTTCAATTGCTTTTGATTCTAGTTCAACAGCAATCTTTCTACTTCTTTCTATTGCTAATAAAGCTTCTTGATATTTACCATTATGAATATAACTTTTACTAATATTGATGAGAGTTTTTGCTAATCCAATTTTATCGCCTATACTTTCTCTAATCTTTAATGATTGTTTGAAAAAACCCATTGCCTTATTATAATCTTTTTTGCGCATATGAAGTGATCCAATATTATTCAAACAAGCAGCAATACCTTCATTATCACCAATTTTTTTTCCAAGTTCTAAAGCTTGTTGAAAAGATTCAAGAGACTTATCATAATCTTCAAGATTTTTATAAACAATTCCAAGATTCATTAATGAAAAAGAAAGATCAAACAAATTACCTAATTTTTTTCTAATTTCATATGATTTCAAGAAATATTCCAAAGCTTCATTATACCTGTGAAGACTAAGTGAAATAATCCCAATGTTTTCTATAGAAGATGCAATTCCATACTGATTATTTAGTCTTTCCATAATTTTTAATGACTTGAAGAAATTCTCTAGTGCCAAATCATAACTACCAAGTTCCCAATGCAACAAACCAAGGTTTGTTAAGGCATTAGATTCTCCTTTGTCATAATTACAATCTAATGCAACATCTAATGAATTATTATAATATTCAAAGGCTTTGCTGTTATCACCAAGTTCTTCATAAACTAAACCTATAGCATTATACAAATTAGCAATACCAGTTTTATCATTACGATTCAGATCAATTTCTAAAGATATTTTATAATGATTAATTGCAGAGTCATATTTGCATTGATAATAATATGCATATCCTACAATACAATTAGCTTGGGATATTATTTTATCCGACTTGTAAAGTGCTGCTATTTGAATAGCTTCTTTTCCATATTTAATTGATTTATTATAATTTTTATCTAAATAATAAAATGCAAGCTTATTTGATATTTTTGCTTTCTCATAACCTTCAGATGTGAGATATACTTCATGTAAACTATCAATTTTATTCGAAATATTTTTTTCTTGGGCTGTTACAACAGGTAATTTCAATAAAAAAATCAATAAAAAAATTAATGAAAGTTTGTTCATTTGGAAGAAATTAATTCTATTAAATATTTCGAGCAAAAATAAAACTGATAAAATTACAATTCCTATGTAAAATGACAATTTTCTTTTGCTCGACTATACTAATAAGCAATTTCGATTAATAATTAATCAGGATATAAAAGTAAAAAATAATCTTATGATTTACAAGCAAATCATAAATTATCAAATCTTAATAAAAATAGTAACAAGGAGATATAATAAAAAAAACAAAGATGGCTAATTTCATGAAGAAATTAGCCATCTTTGATTTTTTTAAATATTTTGGCTTATTAAGCGGAGAAAGAGGGATTCGAACCCCCGGAGGTATGACCCTCAACGGTTTTCAAGACCGCCGCATTCGACCACTCTGCCATTTCTCCGGCGCAAAAGTACAATAATTTTCTATAATCAAAATTTTTTTACAACATTTTTTATTTTTTTTATATCTTGTGAAAAATTCATTCATAAATATTTTATTTTTAATAACTTTGTTTTAACTAAAAACTAAAAAAAATGAAAAAATTAAATATTATCTTTCTCGTATTCTTTTTTGCTATTAGTTCAATGATGGCTCAAAACTTAAATGCTTATCTTTCTACAGCTAGTTTTAATTCTCCTGACGATGGACCCTACTTCGAAACTTATCTTTCTGTAAATGGGAACAGCATTATTTATAATAAAATAGAAAACAGAAAATTTCAAGGATCTATTGAAATCACAATGATTTTTAAAAAAGACGAAAAAATCGAAAACTTTGCCAAATATGAATTGAAAAGTCCCGAAATTGCAGATACTTCTTCAGTTGATTTTAATTTTATCGATCAGCAGCGGTTTGCTCTCCCTAACGGAACTTATAATTTTGAAATTTATATTAAAGATATTAACAACAAGAATTCTGATTCGATAAGTACAAGTAAAATTATCAATATTCAATATCCTGAGGATGAAATAAATATCTCAGGAATTGAATTGGTTACCTCTTTTAAAAAATCAGAAGAACACAATATACTCACAAAAGGAGGCTATGATATTATACCTTATATTTCAAAGTTTTTCCCTGAAAATATAAATTCCATTACTTTTTATTCTGAAATTTATAATTCAGATAAAACTTTTGGATCTAAGGAAAAATTTCTCATAACTTGCTATATTGAATCATTTGAAACTAATAAAAAAATAAAAAAATTCATTAACAATAAAAGAACCGACACAAAAGCTGTAAACATTGTCTTTAATAAATTCAACATCACCAACTTACCCTCTGGAAATTATAATCTTGTTATTGAAGCAAGAAATAAACAAAATAATGTTATTGCTTTAAATAAATTATTTTTTCAAAGAAGTAATCCAAACATACATTTTGAAATAAATGATATAACTGCCCTAGATGTTGAAAATACTTTCGTCCAACATTATTCAAATAAAGATACTTTAATGGAATTTATCAGAGCCTTAAACCCTATCTCTACAAATATAGAAAGGTTATTTACCTCAAGGCAACTTATAAATGCTGATTTAAAAACTATGCAGCAATATTTTCTAAACTTCTGGCAAAACCGTGATAATATTAATCCACAAGTAGCTTGGCATAAGTATTTTGAGAAATTGTTTGTTGTTAATTCTGTCTACAAAACACCAATTAAAAAAGGCTACGAATCTGACAGAGGAAGAGTTTATTTAAAATACGGTAATCCAAATACTATTTCCGAACGACATAATGAACCAAGTGCATACCCTTATGAAATTTGGCATTATTATAAATTAGGTAATAATCAACGAAACAAAAAATTTGTTTTTTATGCAGAAGATATTGTAACTAACGACTTTGTACTGATACATTCTAATGCTATTGGAGAAATATCAAATTATCGTTGGCAGATTTTACTTCATGATAGAGATTATGATCCTACGCTCTTTGATAAAAACAATTTTGATGCAACACTAGAACCTAATGCATGGGGAAATGAAGCAAGTGACTTTTATGGTATTCCAAGATAATTACTTAAATAATTTTTCTTTTATCATTATTATTAAAATAATGAAATTAAATTTGTGTTCTATTATTTTAGAATTTTAAATTATTTTTATGAAAAATATTTCGATGTTATTCATAAATTTTCAAAAATAAAAAATCAAAACAAAGAATTTGTCGAAAGTTGCTGTAGTAATATTAAATTGGAATGGAATAAAATTCCTTAAAGAATTTTTACCCACTGTCATCAAGTTTAGTTTTGATACTGCTGAAGTAATTGTTGCCGATAATTATTCAGATGACAATTCTGTTAATTTTTTAAGAGAGAATTTTCCTGAAGTGAGAATTATTCAAAACAAATCTAATGGTGGATTTGCAAAAGGTTATAATGATGCATTAGCTCAAGTCGAGGCTGATTATTATATTTTGCTAAACTCAGATGTTGAAGTTACCAAAAACTGGATTTCTCCTATCATAAAACTTATGGAGAGTGACAAAAACATAGCTTCTTGTCAACCCAAAATTCTTTCATATCATAAACCGGAAAATTTTGAATATGCAGGTGCCGGAGGTGGTTTTATTGACAAATACGGCTATCCTTTTTGTAGAGGCAGATTGTTCCAAACTATTGAAAAAGATATGGGGCAATTTGATGATACAATAGAAATATTTTGGGCTTCAGGGGCTTGTATGTTTATCAGAGCAGATTTATTTCATAGTTCCGGTGGACTTGATAATGATTTTTTCGCTCACATGGAAGAGATTGATCTTTGCTGGCGACTAAAAAATGAAGGCTATAAAATTATGTATTGCCCTCAATCAGTTGTTTATCATGTTGGAGGTGGAACGTTACCAAAAAGCTCATCAAGAAAAACTTATTTCAATTTCCGAAATAACGCACTTCTTCTTTTTAAAAATCTTCCTTCAGATAAACTATTTTTTATTCTTTTTTCTCGTTTGTTTCTTGATGGGATAGCTGCTTTCAAATTTCTGATAGAAGGTGGTTGGAAAGATTTGTATGCAGTATTCCGAGCTCATTTAAGCTTTTATAAAAACTTTAATAAAACCAGAAATAAAAGAAATAAAATCAATCAAAAGAATGTTTCAGATATTTACAATTCGAATATTGCAATAGATTATTTTATCAAGAGAAAAAAACATTTTTCTAATTTGGATACTTTAAAGTTTAGTAAATAAGCTTGTTGCAGAATATAAACAGCCTACTTTTTGTCCATTACACCAAATGTTCCATTAATTCGCGGTAAAAGCATTTTAACAAAATATCACCTATGCTAATCTGTTTTCAGAAAACAGTGTCAGGTATTACTCGTATTAATAAAACTTTCTATTGCCAATCTATATGAATCCAAACCAAAACCAATTATTGAGCCATTAACATTTGGTGCAATCAAAGAAATATGCCTATACTCTTCTCTTGAAAAAATATTAGAAATATGCACTTCAACAACTTTAATATTTACAGCTTTCACAGTATCAGCAATCGAGACAGAAGTGTGGGTATATCCGGCAGCATTCAAAATTAAGCCATCATATTCATTCTCACTATTTTGAATTTCGTTAATTATTTCACCCTCAATATTACTCTGAAAATAGTCAATCTCAATATCAGAAAATAATTGTTTTATTTTTTCAAGATAATCCTCAAACGTAAGATCGCCATAAATTTCCGGTTCTCTTGTTCCAAGAAGATTTAAATTTGGTCCGTTTATTATTTTCAATTTCATATCAAACAAAAGTTTTGACTCAGTATTACATTAACAACTATCCAAGTAATGGCATATTTAATAAAATTATTACTGAATCAGGAAATATCAGAAATAATGAATGTAATTCATTTGCAACTACGATTATTTATAAATAATTACAATTATACTTTTATTCATTACTCCATCATTCCATTATCTCCCTGCTTTATTTTATCTTCAAACTCTTTGATAAGTTCTTCAGGGCTTTTACCGAGATTTTTTAAAGACATTTGAGCATCATCAGCAAAATCATTATTAGGGTATTTTTTAACAAATTCCGAATAATATTTTTTTGCGTTTACAAGATCATGAAGATTGTTTTCATAAACAAATCCCTTTAAAAACAAACATTCGGGAGCTTTTTTATAATCAGGATAATTATCAATAATCTTATTATAAATATCAATAGCATTACTTGATTCCAGAATATTCATAGAAATATCAGCCGCCTTAAAAAGATAATCAGGAACCAGACTATCTTCAGGAAATTTTTCAGCAAACTCAAGGTAATGCACTATTAATTCATCAGCTTCTATTTTATTGACCGAAGAGTTTGTATTTGAAAAAAGTTGCTTTTCAAGTTCTGAAATTTTTGCTGAAGCATTGTCCTTTGTTGGGCCACAAGCAGTAAACAATAATATTAATAAAGTTAATACGCCAAATTTTTTCATTATTTTCATGATTAAATATTTTTAAATTATTTTCTTTTTTTCTTTTTTCCAAAAATCATTTTGTATGAAGTATTAATCTTCCCTTCAGATATTTCAACAAGTTTCTTTCGTATCAAAACTTTTTTAAAGTTATTAATCTTATCAGTAAATAAAATCCCGTTAAGATGATCTGTTTCGTGTTGCATAACTCTTGCAATCATGCCATTATATTTTTCTTCATGAAGTTCGAAATTCTCATCATAATATTTAATAGTAAGATCTGATTTTCGTGAAACATATTCTGCCACAGTTGGAACACTTAAACACGATTCATTAAATTCCCATTCTTCTCCCGATTCATCAATTATGTCAGGATTAATAAATACCTTTTTAAAACCCTCGGCTTGAGCTTGCTCATCTTTATATGGATCAATATCAACGATGAATAATCGAATCGAAAGATTAACCTGAGGAGCTGCCAATCCCACACCATTAGATTGATACATGGTTTCATACATGTTTTCAATAATGGTATTTAATTCGGGATAATCCTTTTCTATCTCTTTCGATTTTTTTCTTAAAACAGGATGCCCATATGCAGTGATCGGATATATCATGTCAAATTTAAATTTAAAATTTTCAATTACCTTTTATCGTTCTCCATTCCAAATACGATTGAAGAATTAAAGTTGCGCTTATCTTATCTAACAATGCTTTATTGCGTCTTTTCTTTTTACCAATCCCTGAATCAATCAAAGTTTGTGATGCAATCTTTGATGTAAAACGTTCATCATAACGATCTATTTTAATTTCAGGGAATTCTTTTTTTAGTTTTTTTACAAATGGCTCGATAAACTTAGCAGATTCTGAATCACGATATTTCATGTCTTTTGGTTCTCCAACAACAAAACACTCAACATTTTCGTTTTTTATATATTCTTTCAGATATTGTAAAATATCTTTGGAATGAACTGTATCCAATGAGTTTGCAATCATCTGTAACTCGTCTGTAACAGCTAATCCAACTCTTTTTTGACCGTAATCAATTGCTAATATTCTACTCATTTACAAATATTTTACTATAAATATTTTTGCAAAAGTAAAAAGAAGTTTTAATCCGACATGATTTTTATATAATTTTGAATAAATTTTTATTAAAAATGGAAAATGTTAAGAACATAATTGAAATAGCCTGGAAAAACAAAGAAATGCTTAAAGACTCAAACACTTGTAATGCTATTTCAACAATTATTTCAAAACTCGACATTGGAGAACTGCGAGTTGCTGAACCAATTATTTCTAAAAATTCAAATGAAATCATTTCATGGAAAGTTAATGAGTGGATAAAAAAAGCTGTCATCTTATATTTTCCGATAAGGAAAATGGAAAAAGTGGAAGTAGGTCCATTTGAATTTCATGATAAAATGAAATTAAAAACTAACTATAAAGAACTGGGTATTAGGGTTGTTCCACATGCAGTTGCAAGGTACGGAGCATTTATTGCAAGAGGTGTCGTGATGATGCCCTCATACATAAATATTGGAGCTTATGTAGATAGCGGAACAATGGTCGATACATGGGCAACTGTTGGCTCGTGTGCACAGATTGGAAAAAAAGTTCATCTAAGCGGTGGTGTAGGAATTGGTGGAGTTTTAGAACCTGTTCAGGCGTCTCCCGTAATAATTGAAGACGGCTGTTTTATTGGTTCGAGAAGCATTGTTGTGGAGGGTGTTAGAATTGAAAAAGAAGCTGTACTTGGTGCAAATGTCGTGATTACAAAATCAACAAAAATTATTGATGTTACCGGAAACAAACCAAAAGAATTGTCAGGATGTGTACCTGCTCGTTCAGTGGTTATTCCCGGATCTTACACCAAAAAATTCAATGCCGGCGAATACCAGGTTCCCTGTGCTCTGATAATAGGGAAAAGAAAAAAATCAACCGATCTGAAAACATCTTTAAATAATGCTTTGCGTGAATATGATGTGGTTGTGTGAGTTTCGGTGTAGAAATATGAGTAATAAATAATGAAATGATTAATAAATAAATTGAAAAAGATTTTAATTATACAAACTGCTTCGATTGGTGATGTGATACTTAGCACTCCACTGATTGAGAAGTTACATCATTTTTTTCCTGAAGCTTCAATTGATTTCATGTTAAAAAAGGGAAATGAAGGATTATTTAAAGCTCACCCCTATATTAACAATCTTATTATCTGGAATAAATCCGAGAGAAAATACAGAAACCTTTTTCGAATAATAAAATTTTTCAGATCAAAGAAATACGATTTAATTATTAACATTCAGAGATTTGCTTCAAGTGGATTAGTTACAATTTTTTCAGGAGCAAAAAAAACAATTGGATTTAACAAAAATCCTTTTTCAATATTTTTTTCAGAATCTGTTAAACACAATATAAAAGCAGAAAATTCAAGTATACACGAGACAGAGCGAAATATTAAACTAATCGAAAACATCACCGATAATTCATCGTATAAAATTAAATTATACCCCACAAAAAAAGATTTTGCAAAAGTTTCACAATACAAAACAAAAGAATATATTTGTATCGCTCCTGCGTCACTTTGGTTTACAAAGCAATACCCTGTTGATAAATGGATTGAATTTTGTGATAAGATTGACAAAGAGATTAATATTTACCTTTTAGGTTCAATGAATGATGTTTTACTTTGTGATGAAATAAAAACAAAATCAAATCATTCAAATTTTTTGAATTTAGCAGGAAAACTCAATTTTCTGGAATCGGCTGCATTGATGAAAGACGCACGGATGAATTTCGTAAATGATTCGGCACCAATGCATTTGGCATCTTCAGTAAATGCCCCGACAACAGCAATATTTTGCTCAACTGTTTCTTCATTTGGTTTTGGACCTTTATCAGATGATTCAGTAATTATTGAAACAACAATAGAATTAAAATGTCGTCCGTGTGGATTGCATGGATTTAATAAATGCCCAGAAAAACATTTTGAATGTGCTAACTCTATAAACAATCAACAACTCTTGAACAGAATTTAAATGGAAGAAGAAATTAAAAAAACAATTAAAGCTCTTAAGGAAGGAAAAACCATCCTCTACCCTACCGACACTGTATGGGGAATTGGTTGTGATGCTACTTACTCAAAAGCAGTTAAAAAAATATATTCATTAAAAAGACGATATGAGAAAAAATGCTTGATCGTTCTTTTATGTTCAGTTGATCAACTTGAAGAATACGTTGAGCATGTTCCTGAAGTAGCTTATGATCTTATTGAAAATATAAAAACACCCCTTACAATTATTTATTCCAATTCAAAAGGTCTCGCAAAAAATGTTATTGCCAAAGACAAAAGTATTGCTATTAGAGTTATACGTGACGAATTTTGCAAACAAATTATTAAAGGTTTAGGTAAACCTCTTGTTTCTACTTCAGCAAATATTTCAGGAGAAGATACACCACTTCTTTTTAGTCAGGTTAATGATAAAATAAAAAATGAAATCGATTATATTGTCAATTTGGAACATCATAGTTTTAATAATGTTAAACCATCAAAAATTATACAATTAGAA